>JBMTCG010000030.1:0-27991 GCA_049430665.1 Flavobacteriales bacterium
ATGAGTTTATACCTAAAGACATTACTGATGAAAACTTCATGCAGGTGATTGCCAATATGAAAAATTTAGAGTTTGAAGTTTACAACCGTTGGGGTGTAAAAGTATTTGAATCAACCCATGTTATACCTCGTTGGGATGGAAGATTCAACGGCGGAGACGCTCCGGCAGGAACATACTATTGGTTGGTGAAATACACGAACTCGGCCGACAAATCATACGAAGACAAAGGTTTTGTTCAGTTGATTAGATAAAATTAATTTTAATGTTCGATATTTGAGAGGTGCACCAAAATGCACCTCTTTTTTATGTTAAAAAAACTTGTTTTATTATCACTTATAGTTGTTTTCGGATTTTCATTTTCTTCCAAAGAGGAAAGGAAAATGGAAACAGAAAATGTATTTGTGTTAGTGATTGACGGTCCGCGTTACACTGAAACTTGGGGCGATTCAACTCATGCCCATATTCCAAATATGTTCAATCACTTGCTTCCTCAAGGAGTGCTGTATCAAGATTTTAGAAATACAGGATTCACCATTACCAATGGTGGCCACACAGCAATGTGCACAGGCGTAGATCAAAACATTGACAATACAGGTAAAGAGATTCCTCTTTTTCCATCGATATTTCAGTACTATATCAAAGAGAAAAAAGTAGATTCTGCGAAGGCATGGGTCATCACCAGTAAAGATAAATTACAGATTTTGGCCAATTGCAAAGATTCTTTGTGGCACAGCAAATATATGCCCGCTACAGATTGTGGTTTGCGTGGAAATCCATCATCTTACAGGAAAGATAAAGTAACGATGATCCATGTTTATGAGGTGATGAAAAAGCATCAACCCCGTTTAATGATTATCAATTTAAAAGAACCCGATTTTTCGGGCCACGCAGCCAATTGGAAAGGTTATTTAAAAGGTATAGAAGCAGGTGATAAATATGCTTTGGAATTGTGGAATGCCATTCAAAATGATGCACATTATAAAGGCAAAACTGCTTTGTTGATTACGAGTGACCATGGCCGACATTTAGATGGAGTGAAAAGCGGATTTACCAACCATGGTTGTGATTGCGAGGGTTGCCGCCATATAAATTTATTGGCCATAGGTCCCGATTTCAAACAAAATAAAATTTTCACACATCAACGCAATCAAAAAGATGTAGCATCTACTATAGCCTATATGTTGTCTTTTCAAATGCCAACCTCAAAAGGAGAAGTAATGATGGAAATGTTTAAGTAATGAATTTTAGAACAGAATTAAAATTAGGAACAGCACCTTTTGAAATCAACTATGATCATGAATTGATGTTGGTGGGTTCTTGCTTCTCAGATAACATTGGCGATAAGCTGAAGGAAATGAAAATGAAGGTTATTAGCAATCCCTTTGGCATCTCATTTAATCCTTATTCTATTGCACAAAGTGTTTCTCGAATTATTCAAAACAAAGAATATACGAATGTAGAAAATTACAATAATTTATATTTTTCTTACGATCATCATTCTTCATTTTCATCAAGCACAAAAGAAGAAACTTTGATGAAAATAAATACAGCTCTACGTGAAGCACATGACAAATTAAAGCAAGCCGATTTTATTTTTATTACCTTGGGTTCTGCATGGGTTTACCGGCATATAGTTCAAAATCGTTTGGTGGCCAACTGCCATAAGATTCCAAACAAAGAATTTGCAAAAGAGTTGTTGTCTATTGAAAATATTACAGAAACTTTTAATACACTGCTTAGCGAATTGAAAGCTTTTAATCCTAAGATAAATTTGGTTTTTACGGTGAGTCCGGTTAGGCATTTAAAAGACGGATTCATAGAAAATCAAAGAAGTAAATCCATTTTGTTAGAATCTGTTCATCGTATTGTTGATGCAAATTCCAATTGCTCTTATTTTCCTTCTTATGAATTGGTGATGGATGATTTGCGCGACTATCGTTTTTTTAAAAAAGACATGCTGCATTTGAATGAGATTGGGGTAGATTATGTGTGGGAGAAGTTTGGTGATTTTTATTTCAGCAAAGAAACGCTGGCGATTCAAGAAGAGGTTCAAGTGTTAAATGCATTGCTTCAGCATAGAGCTTTAAACGATTCTTCTTTGGAGGAGAAGAAGTTGTTAGCACTAAAAAATATGCGAGAGAAGTATTCTTTTTTGAATTGGTAGAAACAAAAAAACTCCCCGATTTTCATCGAGGAGTTTCCCTTTATTACTTTTCTAACTATTTCATTTTATTCATTTCTTCTTCGAAAGTCTTTTTGAATTTTTCGTAATCGTAATCCACTTTCAAACTTTCTTCTTTGGTTAATCTGTCGTTGATGGCTTGTACTAAATCATCAGCACCTAACTCAAGAGCAACATAAGATTTGTAGTTTCCTTCAGGGGTTTTAGTCAATTTATCGCAAATTACTCTAATTCCGCTTAATTTTTGGTTTACTACTTCTCTTGTTAAACCTTCGTATTTTTTCTCTAAATCTTCTTTTTTGTTGTGCTCGTTGTCTTTAACGTAGTTGTCTAACGTAGATTTAATAGTAGTGTTAATGAACGATGCTAATTTTTGTTTTGCCTCAATCATCGATTTGTTTTTAGCAGTTTGCTGATCCATACTCTCACTTACAGCATTTGCTCTAAAGGTTTTTTTATCTGAAAAGAACTCTGGACCTGTGCAATATTCGTTTACCAATACTTCGCCTGTTGGCGCAGCAACTTCTTTTTTCTTTTTGCTCTTACAAGAGGTAACTGAAAAGGCAGTTACTAAAACCAATAAGATTAACGATGCTTTAAATGTAGTTTTCATGACTTTGAGTATTAAATTTTCAATAATTTCAATTTTTGATTGTGTGATGTAATTTTCAATTACTGTGCCAAAATAAAGATTTAGATTTCAGTAAGCAAGAGCTTTGATAGTAGGCTTAGTAAATTTTTCATTGCAGAATCAATGCTTTACTTTATTTTTACTGCAAATCAGTATTGTATGTATCCTACTTTGTATCATTTCTTTTATGATGTTTTCGGAATCCAAATAGACGCCCTTCAGTTTTTTCCAGCTTTTGGATTTATTGTGGCTGTGTCATTTATAGCTGCAGCCTTCTTCTTTGGAAAAGAGTTGAAACGTAAAGAACAAGCTGGTTTTTTATTTCCAATTACCGAGAAGGTCTTAACAGGGAAACCTGCTTCGGTGAGTGAAATTGCTATTAATGCTATCATTGGTTTTATTTTCGGATATAAGATTTTAGGTATTTTCTTCGGTAGTGCCGATGGAATGGTAATGAAAGATTATATGTTTTCTAAGCATGGTAGCTGGTTGTCGGGTATCGCGCTAGCTGCCGCTTTTGCCTACATGAAGTATCATGAAAAAGAAAAAGATAAATTGCCAGAACCTAAATGGGTAGATGCTAAAATTTTTCCATCACAACGTGTAGGCGAAATTACTATGGTGGCTGCTTTAGCTGGAATCATTGGCGCAAAAGTTTTTCATCAGTTTGAATATTGGGAAGAGTTTAAAGCAAATCCAATTGAAAGTTTGCTTTCTCCATCGGGACTCACTTTTTATGGCGGACTCATTTGCGGCGCAATAGCGGTGGTTTATTATGTGCGCAAGCGACAAATGAATCCATGGGTAATTGCCGATGCTGTTGCTCCATCTCTAATATTGGCGTATGCTATTGGTAGAATTGGTTGTCAGGTTTCTGGCGATGGAGATTGGGGCATAGAAAGTACTTCTCCAAAACCAGGGTGGATGTCGTTTTTACCCGATTGGATGTGGTCGTACAATTTTCCACACAATGTAAATGAAGTTGGTGTTCCTATGGCCAATTGCGATGCTTGGGCGCCTTACTGCAATCAGCTGCCAGTAGGTGTTTATCCTACTGCTTTTTATGAAGTATTGATGGGCCTCACCATTTTTGGAATATTGTGGATAGTGAGAAAACGAATTACTACTACTGGCGTTATCTTTTGTTTGTACTTGATTTTTAACGGACTAGAACGTTTTACAATAGAGCAAATTAGAGTAAATTCTACTTTCGAATTCTTAGGTATTACAATGACTCAAGCACAATTGATTTCATTTGTACTTATGCTTGTTGGAACTATTGGTATCGTTTATTTTAAAATGACTGCAAAGAAGGCTCAATAATGAATTACGAAGCACTATGCCACGAAGTAATTGCACTATCGAAAGAGGTAGGGCAATTCATGAAAGAAGAAAATAAGAAAATTAGAACGGGTGATGTGGAGTCTAAAGAGCATTTCAACTCTTTAGTAACTTATGTAGATAAAACGGTAGAAGAAAAAGTTATCGCAAAACTTTCTACCCTAGTTGCCGATGCTGGCTTCATCGCCGAAGAAGGAACAAGTTCTAAAATAGGAGAGAAGTACAATTGGATTATCGACCCTTTAGATGGTACCACCAATTTCATTCATGGTTTGCCTATTTACTGCGTTTCTATTGCTTTGCAAGAAGATGATGAAATTGTACTGGGCGTTATTTTTGAGCCCAACATGAATGAATGTTTTTATGCGTGGAAAGGTAGTAAGGCTTATTTAAATGGTGAGGAAATTTCGGTTTCTTCTGCCAAACGAATGGAAGATTCTTTGTTGGCAACTGGCTTTCCTTATTGGGATTTCAATAGAATGGATGCTTACTTAAGAATTTTAAAAGATTTCACAGCGCGCACTCGTGGCATTAGAAGAATTGGCTCGGCTGCGGTTGATTTGGCGTATGTGGCTTGCGGCCGATTTGAAGCTTTTTACGAATACAGCTTAAAACCTTGGGATATCGCTGCAGGAGCATTTATCATTGAACAAGCAGGCGGAGTAGTAACCGATTTTCAAGGCAAAAGAGATCTGGTTTCGGGCAAAGAAATTTTAGCTGCAAATCCGCACATCCACCCCGAATTACAACAAAAAATCGAATCAGAATTTTATAAATAGATGAAAAGCTTTTTATATATATTGCTCAATGAAGTAAAGCGCTTTTTTCAAATTAAAGAGTACCGCACTTTATTGATGTTGGGCCTAAAATACGGCAGAACAAAACGCTACACACAGCGCAAAGTGAAGTTCGATGGTAATGAATTCGTTGTTGCCGATTTTCAATCTTTCTTTTGGCAATACAAGCAAATTTATGTGGATAAATGTTATCAGTTTTCTAGTTCAAGCAAAGAACCAGTGATTATCGATTGCGGTGCTAATGTGGGTTTAAGTGCATTGTTTTTCGCTCAATCTTTTCCAAAGGCTAAAATTTTCGCTTACGAAGCTGATGCTAATATTCATCAATGTTTAATTAGTAACGTGAAACAGTTTCCTTCTGTAGAAGCTATTCATCAAGCGATTTGGATAAACAACGATGGCGTTCTGTTTAGCGCCGAAGGTGCTGATGGCGGCGCTGTTGCTACTGAAACTTCTGCAAAAACCATTAATGTTCCTAGCGTTTCTTTGACGGAAGTGTTCGCAAAATACTCTTCCATCGCTATGCTTAAAATGGATATAGAAGGTGCAGAAGTAGAAGTTATTCGCTCTGCAAAAAACGACTTACACAAATGCGAAAATATATTTATAGAGTATCATTCATTCAACGGCCAACCACAGCATTTGCATGAGTTGCTTTCTATTTTAGCGACCAATAATTTTCGCTATTATGTGAAAGAAGAAGTGGTGCTTTCTCAGCCATTTGTTACCAAAGGAAACAAGGGTGTTATGGATATGCAAATCAATATTTTTGCTTACAAAGTGTAGTGATGAAAGTTGTAATTTTAAGCAATACTGATTCGGGTGGAGGTGCGGCTATTGCTGCGCGCCGACTCAATGATGCTTTAAACAACAACAGCGTAAAATCGCATATGCTGGTGCTCGAAAAAAAATCAGCCAACGAAAAAGTGGTCTCACTTTCTTTATCTCCTCTTCGCAAAAAAATACTCAAAGGTTTTACCTATTTCGAATATCTGTTTCAAAGAAAAATTTTGTTGAAAGACAAAACAGTGGCCATGTTTTCTACGAATGAGGTGGGCGTTGATGTGTCGAAACATCCTTTAATTCAAAATGCCGATGTGATCAATATTCATTGGATAAATTTCGGTTTTCTTTCATTGCGCGATATCGAAAGTTTGTATGCCTTGAATAAGCCCATAGTATGGACTTTGCACGATATGTGGCTCTTCACCGGTGGTTGTCATTATTCGGGTGAATGCACGCAATTTGAACATAATTGTTCTGCTTGCCCGATTGTTTATTTGAAGAAAACACCATCTCTTCTGTGGAAGAAGAAAGAACTGATTTTCAAAAACAGAAAGATAAATATCGTTGCCCCTAGTCAGTGGTTGGTAGATGAAAGTAAAAGAGCATCGCTAACTAAAAATGCACATTCTATTTGTGTTCCAAATACTTTGAATTCTTCTTTATTTACCAATTTGAATAAAGAGGAGGCGTGCAAGAAACTCGGACTAGATACTAGCAAAAAATACATTTTGTTTTCGGCGGCAAACCCTAACGATGTGCGCAAAGGATTTTCTTATTTCGTTGATGCAGTAGAACGTTTGAAAAACGAATATGCTAATCATACGCAGTTAGAATTATTGGTAATGGGAAAAGAGCAAAAAGCATTTTCCTCATTAGCATTGAAAGTAAATAATCTCGGATTCATCACTTCAGAAGATAAAGCAGCTTTGATTTACAGTGCGGCTTCTGTTTTTGTGATACCCTCTTTAGAAGACAATTTACCCAACACCATTATGGAGGCATTGTCTTGCGGTACGCCTTGTGTAGGTTTTGCTATTGGTGGAATTCAGGAGATGATAAGAACAGGAGTAAATGGGTACTTGGCTAAGCCTCGTGATGCAAAAGATTTAACAGAAGGAATTGTTGAGGTACTTAATTCTTCTTCTGCTTTAGAAGCTGGTGCAAGAACGTGGATGCTTGAAAAATACAGCAATGAAGTAATTGCTAAGCAATATTTAAAAGTGTTTGATGAAGCCTAAAGTAAGCATCATAACGGTAGTTTTTAATGGTGAAAACATCATTGAAAAAACGATGCAAAGTGTTTTGGCACAAACTTATTCAAACATTGAATACATTATTGTTGATGGTAAATCTACCGACAATACCTTACAAATTATTGAAAAATACAAAGACAAAATTTCTGTTCTAATTAGCGAGAAAGACAGTGGTTTGTATGATGCGATGAACAAAGGTTTGCAAGTGGCAACAGGTGATTACGTTTGGTTTATGAATGGTGGTGATCAAATCAACGATGCCAATGTACTCACTAATCTCTTCTCACAAAATATTGATGCCGATATTTTTTACAGCGATACTAATTTGATTGATGAGAATGGAAAGTATTTGTCGTTGTTGAGTGAAATCGGACACAACAATGCTCCTGCAAACTTGACTCACAAATCAATGCAACGAGGTATGGTGGTTTGTCATCAATCCTTCATTGCCAAAAGGAATATTACTTCTCCTTTCAACTTAAAATACAAGATTAGCGCTGATATTGATTGGGTGATAAAATGTCTAAAAAAAAGCAAGAAAAATCACAAACTCGATTTCTGTTTATCGAAGTTTATGACAGGCGGAGTATCTAGCAAAAACAGATGGCGCGCTGTGCGTGAACGTTTTGTTTTGTTTAACGAACACTTTGGCTTTGCGCGCAACTTGTACAACCACCTTTTTGTGATGGGTAGAGTTGTTAAAAAGTTATTAGTGAGGTAGCTTGCTTTTGATTGCTCCGTACAAATAAACGCCTATAACTGCACTAACTAATGCGATGCCAATAGACCAATATCCTGCACCTACTAGCGCAAAAAGCGGTCCAGGACAAGCACCTGTGAACGCCCAACCCAACCCAAACATCACTCCGCCAATGATAGTGCCTTTGGTGTAGTCTTTTTGAAACACTTCAATTACTTCTCCTGAAATAGTTTTTATGTTTTTCTTTTTAATGATCATTATAGAAATCATTCCTGTGACTACTGCGCTGCCAATAATGCCATACATATGGAAGGATTGAAAATGAAACATTTCTTGAATGCGAAACCAGCTAATCACCTCAGCTTTAAATAAAATGATACCGAAAACTGTTCCGAACAATAAGTATTTTAAATTTTTCATTACGCTAAAATTAAAGGTAAAATAATCCAAGAGGCGATGAGTCCGCCAATAAAGAAACCAGTAGTGGCCACCAACGATACCCAGCTCAATTGTGCTAGTCCGTAAATGCTATGTCCCGATGTACAACCGTTAGCGTATCTCGTTCCAAAACCAATGAGCAAGCCGCCGCCAATTAATAAAATCAATGATGAAGAACTGAGATTTTCCCAAGAATAGAGTTCTGATGGAATATATCCGTTAAAGTCAATGATTCCCCACTCCTTCAATAGAGATTTTGTCTCTTGAGAAATATCAATAGCATTTGGATTGGTTAAAAAGTTAGCTGCAATGAATCCACCCAAGGCAATTCCAGCCACAAAAAGTAGATTCCAAATTTTCTTTTTCCAATCGTATTTAAAGTAATCGCTAATTTTAGGCAGAGCTGCGGCGCATATATGGCGTAAGCTAGAGGAAACTCCAAAGGGTTTGTTTCCTGCGATAAGTAAAAGCGGTATCATTAAGCCAATTAACGGACCAGCCACATACCAAGGCCACGGTTGAGATAAAAATTCTAACATAAGTACCTAAGCTAAAAATTGATTGGTAAATTTAAGGTTTATTCTGTAGAAAATAGAAAAGCCTCAAGTTACAAAACTGAGGCTTTTCTATTTTTGTTTTAAATACAGCAAATTATTGTTGTATGACTATTTTCCTCATAATAATTGTGTTATTGTTGGCATCTATAATGTTTACAAAATAGAGTCCATCTCCTGTCCATTTAGATACATCAATTGCTAGTCTATTGGTGTTGAAATTTGATTTAAACATCAGTTGAGATAGATTGTTTCTAATTTCAACTACGGTAGAACTTAAGTCGTAAGCTGAAGTTTGAGACAGATAAATTAAATTACTCGCAGGGTTTGGATAAATTTGAAGAGATACGATATCCAACAAGCTGAGACCCAATTTAAAATAAAACGTTAAAGTATCGCAGTCTTTTGAAATGGTATCATTTACCGTTATGTGCGTGGTATCATGAATTACAACATGCATTGTGTCGTAAATTAAAACGGTAGAATCAACAGATAATACAGATTCATTGGTGGTATCAGAACAGTAATTACTTGAGATGATACAACGGTATTTATTGTTGTTCCATGCCAAAGGTGTTACAGGAATTTGCAATACATTTGGACTGTTTTGAATGTAAAAGCATTGGTTGTTGATATTTGCAAAACCATTGCCATCATTTACTTGCCATTGAAACTGTGCGTTATTGTCAGTTGAACTAGTATTGAATGAAGCAGCAGTACCTCCCTTTGTTTTAACGTTTGAAGGCAGCATAGAGAAGTTAACCGAACAAGAGTTTTGCTCATTACAAAGCGCTGCAAGCTCTTGGATATTTAACAGTTGATTGTAAATTCTAATATCATCAATTTTTCCAGAGAAATTAAAACCCATTTTATTTCTGTTCGATCCTAAAACAGTTGTAGATAGTCCGTTTATGGATTTGTTTACACTTATTTGAGCTGTGTTAAGTTTTACACAATCCACATATATTTCATCTAAGTTTCCATCATGTAACAGCATAACATGGTGCCACTCATTAGTGGTGATACTTGCCCTAGCTCTTTTAAATCCTTGTTGAATAATGATAGAATCTAAACCATTGGTGTTTGATAGGTTTACCGCACTCATGCCGTTACTTAAATTAGGATTATCGGAAGCGTATAAGCTAACAACACTGCTAATAGAATTTGCATAAAACCAAAAGCTTATCGTTTTAGGGTGATATCGTAAGAATTGTTGAGATCAATATTGTCGTTAATGCCATCGAAAAGATAGGCGGAATTTTGATTTCCAAATCTGTCGGTGGTTAATGAAGCTTGATAAACACTTCCGTTATTATTGTTGCTAGCCAAATTTGAAGCATTACCTGAGAACATGTAATTTCCAACCAGTCCAGTTTTAGGATATTGCCCAAAAACACTATAGCTTGATATAAATAAGAAAGCAATTAATTGTAAATGGATTTTCATTTGAAAGTTTTTGCCGAATATAACAGAATTTTGAATGATTTCTCAAAGAAAGAGGGGATATCTAGTTTTTGCTAAATATCCCCTCGAGATGGTAGGTGTTTGAAGACTAACCCAAGTAAGTTTTCAATAATTTACTTCTTGTATTGTTTTTCAAACGTTTGATAGCTTTTTCTTTAATCTGACGAACGCGTTCTCTTGTTAAATCGAACTTAGCGCCAATTTCTTCTAAAGAGATTTCTCTGTAACCGTCAATGCCATAGAACATTTTAATTACTTCGCTTTCTCTATCGGTAAGTGTAGCCAATGAACGGTTGATTTCGGCTCTTAACGATTCAACGATTAAGGTTTTATCGGCCTTAGGTGAATCTTCGTTAATCATTACATCTAATAAACCGTGGTCTTCACCATCTTGAAAAGGAGCATCAACAGAAACATGACGCGTGTTCATGTGCAAAACGTTCGCTACTTCTTGTTCTGGTAAATCCAAAAACTCAGAAATTTCTTGCGCACTTGCTTCTCTTTCCAATTGTTGTTCAAGGGCAGAAGCACCTTTATTGATTTTACTGATGGCACCAATTTTATTCAAAGGTAAACGCACCATTCTTGATTGTTCTGAGATAGCTTGAATGATAGACTGACGAATCCACCATACAGCGTAAGAGATGAACTTGAAACCACGAGTTTCATCAAATCTTTTAGCCGCTTTAATCAAACCTAAGTTTCCTTCGTTGATCAAATCGGGCAAAGTCATTCCTTGTCCTTGGTATTGTTTCGCCACAGAAACTACAAAACGTAAGTTTGCTTTCGTTAATTTTTCAAGTGCTGCTTGGTCGCCCTCACGAATCTTTTTGGCTAATACTACTTCCTCATCTGCATTTATTAAAACCTCTTTTCCTATTTCTTGTAAGTATTTATCTAAAGTAATACTGTCTCTTTTGGTAATCGACTGGGTGATTTTTAGTTGTCTCATGTTGTAAATCAGTATTTTAAATTAACGAAGGAGGCAAATATAATGGATAGAAGGATAAAAGTCCAGTTTTTTCTTAACCTTTATTTAATGTTTTCTTTTTTTAACAGAAGGATGTCGTCAATTAGTCGGGAAACATCCTCTGTTGAGGTGCCATCATAATACCCGCGAATCCTTTTGTGGGTATCGATTAGCGCTAGATACCGAGAGTGAATAAAATCGTATTCTAAGCCTTCATTTTTGGTCTCGGCCATTAAATAAAAATTACGAGCCAGGTCGTAAATTTCTTTTTTGTTTCCTGTTACAAACTGCCATTGAGGAAGTTGAGCGCCAAAACGTTGGGCATAAGCCTTTAAAACAGGCACAGTATCCTCAGCTGGGAGTGAACTGTGTGAGATGAAGCAGATGTCTTGATCGCCGCGGTATTCGTCGTAAACTGTTTGGAGTCCGCCATTCATATTCGGACAAATAGTCTTACAACTCGCGAAGAAGAAGTTGGCTACATAAATCTTGTTTTTGAAGATTTGCTGGGTAATAGTATCTCCGTTTTGGTTAATGAGCAGGAAATCGCGAATGGTATGCCCTTGTTTTATTTGCGCCAAGCTATCGCTAATGAACTCTTTACTCTTAATGTCGGCCGGATTGATGATAGGCAGGGTGTCGTTTTTGTTAACCAAATAAAAATAGCGAACAGTCATTGCCACTGCGAAAAGCAATACAATAATCAATACTCTCTTAAATACAGGTCTCATATAATAGTGCAAAGTACCCAAAAAAAATTTTGATTATTGCACACAATAAACTAAATTCACTTTCGTTACATGTAACATAAACCAAAAATTGTATTGCCTATAGAAGAAAATAATACTCTGAAAATTTAAGTTTTAATTTAAAAATAGGAGGTGTTATGATCTTAACTCAGTTAGACGACCACATGTTGGTGAAGTCATATATGAAAGGCAATGAAGAGGCGTTACAAGTTTTAATTCGTCGCCATAAATCAAAAGTATTTTCTTACATCCGTTTTACCGTAAAGGAAAAAGAATTGGCCGAAGACTTTTTTCAAGATACCTTCATTAAGGTGATCAACACCTTAAAACAAGGCCGTTACGATGAAAAAGGGAAGTTCTTACCATGGGTAATGCGTATTGCGCACAATTTGATGATTGATTATTTCCGCAAGCAAAAAAACATTCATAGAGTTTCTGCCAGAGGTAAAGACGGCGAAGATTTAGATGTTTTCGATAGAATAGACAATAATGAATTGAATGTGGAGCAAGTGATGATTAACACTCAAATTAAAGACGATGTGATGAAGCTCATCAATCACCTGCCAGAAGACCAAAGAGAGGTGGTGATGTTGCGTCATTTTGAAGAGTTGAGCTTTAAAGAAATCTCCGACCTAAAAAACATAAGTATTAATACTGCCTTAGGTAGAATGCGTTATGCGTTAATCAACTTAAGAAAATTGATGGAGAAAAATAAAATGACCATGATGATGGATTAGTAAATACCTTGATAGTAGAAGAAGCTGCAAATTTTTTGCAGCTTTTTTTATATTCAACACAATACTATTTCCTATCACCCCGTTACCCTTAAAACAAATACTTTTTGCTTATGCATAAACTTTTTACTCAGAAAAATTTAATTAATGAAATTGATGCAACACTGGACCAACTGTTAGAGTTAGCTGCTATGCCAGACGACTACAGTAATGTAGAAGCAGATGATTTCGAAGTTCCCGGTGACAATTGTATCAACAATATCATCAATTATTCGAAAGCTTTAAGTGTACGTAATTCTGTTATGTTGGATAAAGTTAGCTTGTTGCTGAATTAGTTGGTTGATATTGACTATTGAAGAGCGCTTAGGGTAAAGGGTCTCTAAGCGCTTTTTTATTATTTTCGGTTAAGGATTGACTCTAGGTAAATCGCTTAAGGATTACATTGAATTGTCAGAAAATACAAAACTAATTTCCAAATTTAATAAGTTAGTATAATAAAGACGGTAATTAGTAATAGACGGTATTTAAAATAACGCTTTTTGTCTACTTAGGCCATTGTCTTACAAAAAGAAGATTGTGGGAATCTTAAAGGATCGAGAATTGCTGATTTTGGTCAAGCTCCGGCGGCAGGCGGTGAGGAATTGAGTAGGGGGTCCTATTTAGGTTTCTTAAAATTCTTTTTTAGTCTTTCATCCCAGTTACTTGGGTTTTTACTGGTGTGAAAAACCGCAATTACTTTTATTTCTTTTTTATCAATGAAATAATGAATCCCAAAAGGAAATGGTTTTGTGAAATAGATTCTTGTTTTCTTGTATTTAAGTTGACAAATGTTGGGGTTCTTGGCAATGGCTTCTAAAGCATGATTAATACTATCTTCAAATGCATCACCTAAACTACTATTCTGCATTTCATACCAATGAAAAGATTCATCAATATCCCATTCGGCTTCAAGGGAAAGTAGAATCGAATATTTCATCCTAAGAACGCAATCTCTTTTTTACATCAGTCCAAGCAGAAAAAGTAGTTTCTCCATTAGCTATTCTATCCATGCGTTTATCCAACTCTTGTTTTTGTGCAGGGCTGATTTCAACAGATGAAGTGTCTATGGTACTCCAAATTTGATGCATTAGATTCAACCTTTCGGCAACACTAAGTTTTAATATATCTTGCATACCCATAAAACAACATTTATTTAATCAAATATACAACACATAGGTATTAAATCAAACAAAAGGCTCAAAGTAGAATCTTCCTTTCGTTTGATAAAACTAGTAGCCAACATCTCCTTTTGGGCTTTATTTTTATCTTTACCCCATGGCGCGAGTAATAGCAATTGATTATGGAAACAAGAGGGTAGGGCTGGCAGTAACCGACCCTGATCAAATTATTGCATCGGGACTCACCACTATTCATTCCTCGGAGTTGTTCGATTTTCTTACAAAGTATTTCGCCAAAGAAAAGGTAGAAGCTATTGTATTGGGCTACCCACGTAGGTTGAACAATGAAGCCAATCAAATGACTAAGATTGTTGAAGACTTGGCGGTGAGTTTGGGAAGAAAATTCCCTACTATGAAAATAGTCAAGGTTGATGAGCGTTTTACATCCATGATGGCAGCGCAAACCTTAGTGATGAGCGGACTCAAAAAGAAAGACCGGCAGAAAAAAGAATTACTCGATGAAGTTGCTGCTACTATTATCCTTCAATCATATTTAGATCAGATTAGGCATAAATTATAAACAATTTCTTTATTTTCGCCCCATGATTTTACCTATTGTAGCATACGGCGACCCAGTTTTAAGGGAAGTAGCGGTAGATATTACCAAGGATTATGAAGGCTTTGACGCGTTTTTGCAAAATATGTGGGATACCATGTACGAGGCAGATGGCGTTGGCTTGGCCGCACCGCAAGTAGGTAGAGCAATTAGGTTGTTTGTATTAGATGCCAGTACTTTTGCAGATGAAGCTCCTTCATTAGCCGATTTCAAAAAGGTGTTTATCAATGCCGAAATCATAGAAGAGTTTGATGAAGAGTGGTCGTTTAACGAAGGATGCTTAAGTATACCAGGTGTTAGAGAAGATGTTAAAAGACTTTCTAAAATAAGAATCAAATACTTAGACGAGCACTTTAAGGTTCATGAAGAAGTGTTTGACGGGATGGCTGCACGCATCATTCAGCACGAATACGATCATATTGAAGGTATTCTTTTTACCGATCATTTGGGCGCTTTGAGAAAAAGAATGGTGAAGAAAAAACTAGAAGATATATCAAAAGGCAACGTGAAAGTTGCTTACAAGATGAAATTTCCTTTACTTAGAAGAATTAAATAAGACAATACAGTTTATATGAAACAAATACTTGCCCTTTCCCTTGCTTTTGCTCTTTTCTCTTGCGGAGGTTCACACAAATCAGAAGCCGATTTAGTAATTGATTTCAAACACAAAAAAGAAGTGTTTGATATGGATTGGAATTCGGGTAAAGTAGATAAATTGAAGTTAGAGAGCGATAGTGCTTTACAAATAGCAGAAGAAATAATTGCCGAATACCCTGTAGCTGCAGAGATGCCTGATATTTTGTTTAATGCTGGCGATATTTCTTCTAAAATGGAGAACTACGAAAAAGCCATTGTTTACTATTCTTCTTTCGTTGAGAAATTTCCTAAGCACGAAAATGCATCTTATGCCCTTTGGTTGTTGGGTTATCAATATGAGTTGATGAACAGCATCGACAAAGCTATTGAGACTTTCCAGTCGGTTAGAAAAAACTACCCAGATTCTCCTTGGGAAGAAAATGCAAAAACCAAGATTTTAGATTTGAACGATTTTAAAGAAAGAGCTAAAGAAGATGCCGAAATCAAACAAGCTTACGATTCATTAGAATCTTCAATGAAATAAGAGATTTATTTAATTTAAAATCCTCCGTACACCAACGGGGGATTTTTTTTGAATATTACCTTATAACATTATTTTAAATTTAACATTCAATTAAGTACTTTGGTGAGTCGAAATCGCAATCAAAAAAAGAATTAATTTTTACAGCAATGAATATGAAGTATTTAGTTTTGGGAGTGGTTGGTTTAGCGCTTTTTGCGTGTGGTGGAGGAAGTGAAGTATTACTAAGTAAAAAGAATGAAGTAATCATTCATGAGCTTTCAGATCCCTCTAAGCTTAATCCGCTTACTACAAGCGATGCAAATGCTGGAGTCATCATGGGTAACATTTTCGAGAGCTTAGTATCCTCTGATATCAAAACCTTGGAGCGTTTTCCATACATGATCAAATCTTTTCCGGAGATTGTAAAAAAGGAAAATTCACTGGATTTGATTTATGAGTTTAGAGATGAGGTTGCTTTTCCCGATGGAACGCCAATTACAGGATATGATTACGAATTTTCGTTGAAGGTGATTAAAAATCCGTTGGTAGATTGCGGTCCGTCACGTGCAGCCCTAGAAATGATTGATGGCGTTACGGTTGATGAGAAGAATCCCAAAAAATTTACTGTGCATTTTAATATAGTGTATTACTTGGCCGAACAGATGGCAAGTTCTATGACTATCCTTAATTCTAAAGTGTACGACCCTAAATCATTACTAAAAGAATTTACAGTAAGCGACCTTCATTTTAAGGCAAAAGAACTCGAAAACAATCCAAAACTGAAAGAACAAGCTGAATTGTTCAACACGAAGTTTAACAATTCAATTCCTGAAAATGCGGGTAGCGGACCCTATCAGTTTGAGTCTTCTAAAGCTTTTGAGCGCGTTGTTTTAAAGAAAAATAAAAATTGGTGGGGTGATAAACTAAAGGATGCCAATCCAAGAATTTTTCATGCTTATCCCGAGAAACTGATTTATGAAACGGTTAGTGATTTTCAAGGAGCTGTTGTTTCATTAAAGGCGGGGAAATTAGACGTCATTTATGGTATTCCGCATCTCGATTTCGCTGAAAAGATGCAAAAAGACGAAAAAATTAAAAACAATTTCTATTTGCTCACGCCTCCGCAGTTTGGCTTTGAACACATTGGAATGAATATTAGAGATGAAAAGTTAAGCGATGTTCGTGTAAGAAAAGCCTTGTCGCAACTGATTGATCCCGATAAAATCATCAACACCGTTTGTTACGGAATGGCGCAAAGAACTGTAGGTTTTATGCATCCACTTAAAAAGGAATATTACAACGATAAATTAGCTCTTTACCAATACAATGTGGTGGAAGCTAAAAAACTATTGACAGAAGCTGGATGGAAAGATACAGATGGCGATGGGGTAGTAGATAAGATGATAAACGGAGAGAAAAAGAATCTTGAAATCAATTTGTTTTACAACAAGGGCAATGACAGAAGAAAGAAAATTGCTATCTATTTTCAAGAAAGCGCAAAGGCGGCTGGTGTAAAAATAAATGTGGTCGTTAAAGATTTTCCGGTGTTACTCGATTTATTGAAAAGCAGAAATTTCGATATGTATGTTTTAACTACCATAAGTTCGCCACACGAATTTGAATATAGAGGTTCTTGGCATTCATCGGGAATTAAGGAAGGTGGAAATTATACTGGTTTTTACAACAAAAGAGTGGATGAGCTTTTTGATAAGATTCGCCTCACTTTCGATAAAAATGAAAGAGCTACATATTATAAGGAAATCCAAGCTATTTTGCATGATAAGTGTCCGATTATCCCATTAATGGTGCATACCGAAAGAGTAACTATTAGCAAGCGTTTTAACAATGCTGAGGAATCGGGAATGTTTCCGGGATTTGACGCCACCATGTTTAAAATTCAGTAGTTGCAGTTATGTTGGAGTATATCTTAAAAAGAGTATTGTTTTTTATTCCAACCCTGTTTGTAATTACCATTCTTACTTTTGCGCTAAGTGTTCATTCTCCTGGCGACCCTGTTGAGGTGATGATGAATATTAATGCCGAAAATGCGCAAGACGACAATAAAATAGCAAAGATGGCAGAGTATGAAAAGATGCGGGAAAAGTTGCATCTTAATTTGCCTGTCTTTTACTTTTCTTTGAGTCCTTTATCTGAACCCGATTCTATTTACAAAATATCGAAAAAATTACATCGAGAAAATTTGTTGAGAATTAATGATAATCATGGCAATTGGCAAGCGGTATCCAACTATTATCAGTCTTTAATCGCCTTAGAAGATAAACTGATTATCACTAAAGTTGTCGATACCTTAGCAGATAAATTGAACCTAATGAAGCAAGCGCTAAACGACTTGTACTATCGCCATGAAGATGAACATATTCAGCAAAAAATAGCTTTTATTTCGCAACAAGCCAAGGTGTTAAATCACCAAGAAATAAATGCTGCGGTAGATCACTTGAGTGCTTCTTTCAAGGTTTTGTTAAGCGATGAAACTCTTTGGAAATGCTATGTGCCGGCGCTGTATTGGTATGGAAGCGAAAATCAATATCACGTTTGGTTGGTGGGCATGTTGCATGGTGATTTTGGTATATCTTATTACAAGCAGCAGCCCGTAATCGACCTTATTCTCGACAGAATTGCACCTACTTTTGTTTTTAGTTTATTGTCGGTAATCATCGCCTTCTTAGTGAGCATACCTATTGGAATGAATGCCGCTATTCACAAAGGAACTTTAAAGGAAAAAAGTACTACTGTAATATTATTTGTGCTTTATTCTTTGCCAGGTTTTTGGGTAGCTACCTTGCTTATTAATTATGTGGCCAATGCAGAATACTTGGGTTGGTTTCCTGTAAAAGGATTGAGTGATTTTGAAGAAGGAGCCTCTGCAGGTGAACAGTTGGCGAGTTGTCTTCATCATATGGTGTTGCCTTTGTTTTGTTATGTTTACAGCTCTTTTGCTTTCATTTCCCGACAAATGAGAGGCAGCATGCTTCAAACGCTTTCACAAGATTATATTCGCACCGCTTGGGCGAAAGGCTTGTCGCCCAGAAAGGTGTATTGGAAACATGCCATCAGAAATTCATTGTTGCCTATCATAACACTAATAGCATCAATTTTTCCTGGACTTATAGCTGGCTCTGTAGTGATTGAGCAGCTGTTTACTTTGCCAGGTTTGGGTATGTTGGCTTACGAAGCGCAAGTAATTAAAGATTATCCAGTGATTTTCACCATCATGTTGTTTTCGGCAATTCTCACTTTAATTGGTTATCTCGTTGCCGATATTTTATATGCATTAGTAGATCCACGAATTTCATTTGGTAAAAAGTAATGAGCGAAAATAAATTCTCATATCGCAAGTATGTGTGGCAGCAATTCAAAAAGAATCGTGCTGCCTTAATTGCTTTTCGTTTCATTTCGGTGATGGCTTTTATTGCTGTTTTTGCCAACATCATAGCCAACGATAAACCATTGTATTGCAAATACAAAGACAACACTTATTTCCCAGCCTTTAGAGAGTACGCTGTTGATTTGGGTTTGGTGAATTGGCCTGCCGATTTGTTGAACATCAGTTGGAAAACAGAATCTTTCGAATCGGTTATTTGGGCACCTATTCCTTACGGTTCTACCGAATTCGATTTTATGAACGATAGGTATCGCAGTCCGATGGCCGACCAAGATGTGCAAAGCACCCGCTGGCACCATTGGTTGGGCACCGATGAGCAAGGTCGTGATGTGTTATCGGGAGTGATTCATGGCACACAAACCGCTTTTATGGTGGGCATTGTTTCGGTAAGTATCACTTTATTGATTGGTATTTTTTTAGGCGCTTTTGCTGGCTTCTACGGCGACCACGATTTACAAATTTCTCGCGTTCGTTTTTGGGCAAACTTCATCTTTTTACCCATCGCCTTTTTCTACGGGTTTCAAGTGCGCGGATTTATCATTTCCGATGCCTTCGCCGAATCTGCCGTTTCGGGCTTCACTCAAATTTTCATCTCTTTCCTTCTCTTTACTCTCACGCTCACTCTCTTAAACTTCCTATTATGGCCGTTAAAGAAGATTGCCTTTTTAGGTAAAAAAGTAAACTTACCAGTGGATATGCTCATCAATAGAATGATTGAAATAGTGGTTAGTGTGCCCGGCTTAATTTTAATTATGGCGGTGGTGGCGGTAATTGCCAAACCTTCTGTTTTTGTGGTGATGATATTGATTGGATTAATGGGTTGGACGGGCATTGCGCGTTTTGTGCGTGCAGAGATGTTGCGCGTTAAGAAAATGGAATTCATTGATGCGGCGAAAGCTTTTGGGTATTCTGATTTTAGAACCATTTTCAAACATGCTTTACCTAATTGTTTGACTCCGGTATTCATCGCCGCTGCTTTTGGTATTGCAGGAGCCATCTTAACTGAATCAACTCTTTCTTTCTTAGGTATTGGTGTGGCTCCCGAAGATGTAACTTGGGGTTCATTGTTAAGCGCAGGAAGAAGCAATCCAGATGCGCATTGGTTGATTCTTACACCAGGTATTGCCATCTTTATTGTGGTTACTTTCTTTAATTTGATAGGGGAAGGGCTAACAGATGCTTTGGATCCAAGGCAGAAAAAATAAAGGGTACCCGCAAGGGTCACCCCTACAAGAAATCCCTATCTTTACCTCATGAGCAAAAAAACAGTTGTTATAGGTGCGTCAACCAATCCTGAGCGATATTCTTATAAAGCGACAGAAAGGTTAACAGCTCACGGACACGAAGTGGTGCCGGTGGGTTTAAAAGAAGGTGAAATTCATGGTTTGCAAATCATTAAAGGCATGCCTGCTGTGGAAGGAACTCATACAGTAACGATGTATGTTGGTCCGCAAAATCAAGCATCTTATTACGATTACATCATGAGCTTAAATCCTAAAAGAGTAGTGTTTAATCCGGGTACCGAAAATCCCGAGTTTGAAGCTAAATTAGAAGCTAAAGGTATTGAGGCTATAGAGGCTTGTACCTTGGTGATGTTGAGTGTGGGGAATTACTAATAATGTTGAATTATGAATGTTGAATTATGAATATTAACTCAACATTCAACATTCACCATTCAAAATTAATTTGATGTTTTTAAAAAGTTTATCTCTTATCAATTTCAAAAATTATCGCGAAGCCGAGTTCGAGTTTCACGATAAGGTGAATTGCTTTGTAGGTAACAATGGTGAAGGCAAAACCAATATTTTAGATGCGATTTATTACCTCTCTTTTTGCAAGAGCTTTTTCAATCCGTCTGATGTGCAAAACATACAACACGAAGAGCCTTTTTTTGTGGTGCAAGGCGAGTTTAGTAAAGAGGGGGAAGTAGATAAAATTCATTGTGGGGTGAAGCGCGGACAAAACAAAGTTTTCAAAAAAAATAAGAAGGAATACGAACGTTTGGCCGAGCATATTGGTGCTTATCCTTTGGTGATGATTTCTCCATCAGATAGCATTTTGATTTACGAAGGAAGTGAGGAACGTCGAAAGTTTATCGATGGCATTATTGCGCAATACGATAGAGAATATCTCGATCATCTCATTCAATACAACAAGGCTTTGGCGCAAAGAAATGCCTTACTCAAATTGTTTTTTAAAGAGCGCCGCTTCGATAGAGAATCTATTTTGATTTGGAATGAGCAGTTGGTGAAACATGGTGTTTATCTTTTCGAAAAACGCAAGCAGTTTATTCACGATTTCGAACCTATTTTTCAAGAATACTTCAATGTGGTGTCGGGTAAAAAGGAAGTGGTGGAGTTGAAGTATGAGAGTCAGTTATTGCACAACGACTTCAATGATTTATTGCTCGATGCTGAGAATGAAGATTCGCGCAAACAATACACCACCATGGGTATTCATAAAGACGAGTTGATGTTTAATATTGGCAATCATCCTTTAAAAAAGTTTGGTTCTCAAGGTCAGCAAAAATCGTATTTAATTGCTTTGAAAATTGCGCAGTTAGAGTTTCTAAAAAGAATCAAAAAGGTGAATCCTATCTTATTACTCGATGATATTTTCGATAAGCTAGATGAGAATAGGGTGAAGCATTTGTTGGCGTTGGTGAATACGAATCAGTTCGGACAAATTTTCATTACCGACACGCATCCCGAAAGGATAGAGCAGTTGCTGCAGGCGGTACAAGGCTCACACAAAATGTTTGAGATAGAAAAAGGAACAGTTAAAAAAGTGTGGCATGAAGAAAAATAGCAATCAATCTTCTTTGAAAGAAGCCATACAAGAACTGCTCAATGCTTACCGACTCAACGCTGGTATCCAACAAGCAGAAGTAAAAGCTTTGTGGGATAAAATGATGGGACCCTACATTGAAAAACAAACCGAAAAAGTGAAGTTAGACAATGGCGTATTACACGTTAAAATCACCTCTGCCGCTTTGAAAAACGAATTGATGATGATGCGCAGCAAAATAGTGGAGAAGCTGAATGCGGAGTTGAAAAGGGATTTGATTAAGGAGATAAAGGTTTGGTAGATTTTTAAAACAACGGTATACCATTGCTATCATGAGTTAATGTATAACTCATGAAATCAAAAAAGGGTCTCATTGCTTTAAATGCTTCGTTTGCTTTTTTGGCGAAATCGGCACTTAATACTTCTTCATCTTTAAAATCTTTGCGAATTAAAAATTGTTTTAATTTGATTAAATCGGCAGCTGCGTCATTGGCATCAAATCCTTTTGGGACCGATTTTAAGGCTTCGCCATGCAAGCCGTATTCGCCAAAGTTTTCTATGAAAGATTTAGAGTTTAATATTTTTCTAATCGTTTTTTCGTCGGCAGAAATTCCTTCGCGTATTAGTTTTAAATCACTTGGTTCTGGTCCCCAAAAACCTGCGCCCACAAAAGTATTGCCCGGTTCAATATGTAAATAATAGCCACCGCGCAATTGTTTGGTAGCTCTTTTGAAATGAATTCCCCAGTGCGATTTGTAAGGCGATTTATCTTTAGAAAAACGAACGTCGCGGTAAATACGCATCACCGATTTTTTGCCCGTTTGGTTTTCGATTTTATCGTGTTTGTTCATTAGTGCAAGCAGTTCATCGGCAAAAGAAATTACAAAATTGTATTCTGCTTCATAGGTGGTTTTATTTGCACCAAACCATTCGCGGTCGTTGTTTTTAGCAAGATTTTTCAGAAAAGTAAAGTTCGATTTAGTAATCATGATTTCTTTAATTTTTTATAGATATGGCAACTTTCTACATGAGCGCCGGGAAGTTTACCAATGCTCATTAAAAATTCATTCACAATTTCGCCTCCAGTAAATTTAAATGTCTTTTTGAAAATCTTCACCCATTCTTCTTTTGTTTTTGGGTGGTGATGTTCTATCCATTTTTTAAATGAACCAAATTCTTTTTGCAATTGTAAAATTACATTGGCGTTATGAATGGCTGCATTCACCTTTAGTTTGTTGCGAATGATGCCCGCATCGTTCAATAGTCGTTCAATATCTTTTTCGCCGTAAGCAGCTACTTTTTTGATGTTGAATTGATGGTACGCATTTTTGAAGTTTTGTTTTTTTTTCAAAATGGTATCCCAGCTTAAGCCAGCCTGATTGATTTCTAAAACCAAGCGTTCAAACAATTCATTGTCGTCGTGAATAGGAAAACCGTAAGCAGTATCGTGGTAAATTCGATGCACATTATTCGCATCAAAATGGGCAACAACATCGCAATATGATTTTGGTTTTTCCATTTAGCTAATCGATGGTAAAATGTTTTTCAATGAAACTTCTGAGTGAGAAACATCGCAAATACATTTTCCGTTTTTGATCACCAATAGCTGTGGTGATTCGTGAAACACGTTGAATTTACTGGCGATTGCGTTGCTGATATCTCTATGCTCAATTAAATCGAGGTAGTAAATATCTAAAAGCGCATCATCACTGTTTTGTATTTCGCTGCTCAAAATTCTTTTGGCCATGCTACTTATCGAACAACGCGTGCTGTGTTTAAAAAGCAGCTGCGGTTTGGAAAAAGAAGCAGCTTCAATTTCTTGAAGCTGCGCTAGTGTATCTAAGTTTTTAAATTGCATATTATTCAACTTCTAAAACGAGTCCTTTTAAGTATGAACTCTCTTGGTGAAAAAGATTAATAGGATGATCGGCTGGTTGCGAAAGCTGGTGCATTACGCGCACTTTCTTACCTGCCAAAATAGCTGCCGACATAATCGTGCCATAGAACAAAGGCATATCAATAGCTTGAGAACATGAGAAGGTAAATAATATACTTCCCGATTTCATTTGCTTCAAGGTGGTCATGTTTAATCATTTGTAGCCTTGTACCGCATTGTGTTTTACATTGTGGTGTTTGGCAAAAGCAGGAGGATCTAAAATCACAACATCGTAAATGGAACAATCGTTTTTTTCTAAGAAATCGAAAGTGTCTGCGGTGAATGATTCGTGTTTGCCTTCGCAAGGATTTAGCGCAACATTTGTGTTTACCAAATCCATTGCTTTGGCTGACGAATCAACACTGTGTACCAAATTAGCTCCCGCTTTTAAAGCATAAACAGAGAAGCCTCCCGAGTAGCAAAAAGTGTTCAATACATTTTTTCCTTTTGAGTATTTAGCCAACAAATTTCTGTTCTCACGTTGATCAACAAAGAAGCCCGTTTTTTGTCCGTCTTCCCAGCTAATGTTAAATGAATTACCATATTCTAAAGCCGTTTTAGTAGGTTCAGCTTCTTTTAATAAATAGCCATTTTCTACTTTCTGCGCATAATCTTTAGGTAGTGTTTCTTTGCTTTTGTGAAAGATAACTTGCAGCGCATCACCCATGGCATTTTTCAATGCAACTTTAATGTTTTCAAGTGCCAAGTACATTCCAATAGAGTGCGCTTGAATAACAGCAGTATTGCCGTAAACGTCGATAATCAAACCTGGTAATCTATCACCTTCGGCATGCACCAAACGGTAAATATTAGTTTCAGGAGTGATTACGTTTATTAGTTTTCTGTACTCGTAAGCATTTTGAATTCTTCGGTTCCAAAAATTTTGGTCTATTTTTTCGTCTTCAAAAGTGATGATTCGAATCGCGATTGAAGAATTGTTTTGATAATGTCCGGTACCTAAATACTCATCTTTATTTGAGTAAACAGTAACCACATCACCATCTTCGGGTTCCACCTCTTTGTTATCGCTGTGGCGACGGGTTTTCTTTATTGCTCCCGAGAAAATCCAAGGATGAAAACGTTGGGGAGAAGCTTCTTTACCCGAACTTAATATTGTTTTTAAATCGCTCACTATTGAATAAATTATTTCGTTAAAACATCGTCTTTGTAAACACCACTTTCTTTTGTTCCATCTTTAAAGGTAGTGGTGCCTTGTCCGTTTCTTTTACCGTTTAGCCAGATACCAACGTATGTGTCGCCATTACTCCATTTATACGTTCCTTGTCCGGTTTGCACATCTTCTTTCCATGCGCCGTCATAATATTCGCCATCACTCCAAGTATATTTACCTTTTCCTTCTTTCATGTCGTTGGCCCAGTTGCCAACATACACATCTCCACTTATGTATTTCATGGTGCCTAAGCCACTAAATTTATCGTTTAGAAAAGCGCCGGTATAAACATCTCCATTACTAATTTTTAGAACCCCTTGTCCCGAAAACATATCGTTCACAAAAGTACCAGTGTAAGTTGTTCCATCTTTGATAGAGTAGGTTCCCTGTCCGTTGCGCATTTCATCTTTCCACATTCCATTGTAAACAGTGCTGTCGGCCCAAGTGATTTTACCCATTCCGCTTTTCATGCCGTTAACAAAGTTACCTTCGTATTTAACACCATTGGTCCATGTTTGAACACCTTTACCTTCTTGAACGCCCTTAACCCATGCACCATTGTAGCAGTCTCCATTTTTCCATGTTAGTTTACCTTCACCTTCAAATTGATCGTTCACAAAGTTGCCCACATAAACATCACCATTGGCGAAATAAAAAGTCCCTTTTCCTTGTGCTAGTCCGTTAGCCAATGCACCAACGTACTTTGATCCATCTTCATAAGGAACAGTATCTTGCGCAAAAGAAAAATTGAGAACAAATAGCAATAGAAATAACAGAGTAGATTTCATTGAAAAAAATTAATCGTTCTTGTGTAAGCTTGAATTCAATTCTATTGTTTTAGGATTTGGCTTACAAACCAATCTGCCTTTCGAGGTATCCATTAAGAAAAGCAATTTGTCTTTTCCACTTAAATCTAAACCTTTCACAATATTTTCCCCTTCTTTCACCACTTCGCCAGCAAGGTTGGTAGGTTCGTTGGCAGCGTTGTATAAATAAACTTTAGAACCAGCGGTTACATAAACCCCAGCAGCGATGGTGCAACCAAAGCCTAAAGATATTCCGGTACCAGAGTTAGCACCAAGCAATGATTTCTGACCGATAGAAATTACTTTTTTATTTCCGCCAGATAGGGTTCCCATTATTGAAGCGCCACCACCCACATCAGAATCTTTATCCACCACTACACCAGCAGAAATTCTGCCTTCCACCATTGATGTGCCTTTGGTACCGGCGTTAAAGTTGATAAAGCCCGATGGCATTACCGTTGTTCCTTCACCCAAGTAAGCACCTAAACGCACCTGAGCACCTGAAGCAATTCTAATTCCTGTTGGAATGTGGTAATTGATCATGTAAGGAAATTTATCTACGTGAGTCACCAACAAAGGTGAGTGAGAACCAATATGTTTTACCGATTGAACAGCAACGTCTTCTGGCAGCATAGGGCCCTTGCTCGTCCACGCTACGTTGTTGAGTTTACCAAATAAACCATCTAAGTTTAAAGAATGAGGTTCAGCTTTTCTGGTAGATAAGCAATGCAGTTTAAAGTAAGCTTCTTCAGCACTTTCAACGGCTTGTGATTTATCGAAAAGAAAATAAGCCATTATTTCAATATCAGCATAGCCATTAGAAGTAGTGTAGTTGTCGATTAAAGCGTTAATGGTTTCAATGTTTGGATGTTTGCCATTGTCACCATGAAAAGGAGAGAAGTGAGAATATATTTCACTTAAATTTTCTAGTGATACTGGATGAAATCCGTTTTTAAAATCTTGTACTTTAAGCACGTCGATTAAAACAGCAGCTGTGCCAAAATTCTCATTAAAATTTACAACGGGATAAGATACATCTAATGTTTTTCCGTTTTTAGAGCGACGAACACCAAGGGCAAAAGCCAAAGGTCTTACATATCCAGCGCGAGCTTCAACAGAAGCTACATATTCTTTAAAGTCTACTACAGTTTCCATGATTAAAAAATTGATGCGCGAAGGTAAGAAAAAAGTTTTAGCTGTGGGGATGAGATTTAATAGGAGAGGACAGTGTTTTTTAATTTATCCAAAAAATTGGCTATCCTTGTAAAAAAAAGTATGAAAAAAGTTTGGGTTAGTCCGAAAATCGACGTTGAAAATTTAACGAAAACATTAAGTGGTACAAGTTCAACTTTTGTTGAAGGGACAGCAACATGGTGCAGCTAGAATAATTATTTATTCAATATTTTCTTCATCGAGTCAATTATGCCTAATTTGTTGTTAGGCATTTTTTGTTGTTTTACAATCGACTCATACAATACATTGAAATCTTTGGTGTTCTTAGTTTTAAATAAAGCTGTAGCCAACTCCATTTCTATTTTCCAGCTGTAAATGCCGTAATCCACCAAATAGTATCCTTTGTTTAAATTCGATTTAGGTATATCATGTGCCTTTAGAAGCAAAGGCAAAATCTTATCTGACTCTTGTTTTTTCTGAAACAATTTTGCTAAATAATAATAAGCTTCCTTCCTCTCAGGTTGAAGGTTTAACGCCTCACTGTAAAGCTTTTCGGCTTTGTTTAAATCAATCAAAAACTCAAAATATATATGTGCGATTTGGAGCAGAGAAAGGTATTTAATTTCATTAAGCACCGAATCGGAATGAATTATTTTACTGTATGCTTCGATGGCTTTTTCATGGTTTTTACTTTCAAAAAGTTCGTTGCCAAGTTCAAAAAATCGATGTGTGTTTTTCGGCGTAAGATTTTCCTCATTAAGCTCATTAATTAGCATTGAAGCATCTCTCGCACTTTTTTCTTGTGTATTGTTAAATTCATGAGACTTTGCTCCTGTAAAATGCAAAGCGTTTCTAATTACGTGTGCACTAAAATCTATTGGGTAATTTTCGTTGTTCACTAGGTAATTGTGAATTTTTCCTTCCCAAATCCATTTTTGCTGTTGTGTGTTAAGTAACAATAATTGTTTCGATAATATATCGTTGTACAATTGGTATCCTTGATAACTTAGGCTTTTATCGGGCTGGGCAATGAAATTTTCGGGTAACGGATTTAGCGCTTCATCGGCATCGATAATAAGCAACCAATTGCATTGATGAGTACCGTTATTATATAAATCGAAGGCCTTTTTTAAAGCTATATTTCTGTTATGCGCAAAATCAATCCAAGGCTCGCTAAACACTTCTCCTTTTATGTTGTGCTGTCCGCCTAATTCTTTTATTTTTTCAATGGTATCATCGCTGCT
>JBMTCG010000031.1:0-25229 GCA_049430665.1 Flavobacteriales bacterium
TATTCTCCCAATTTAAAAACGGGAAGAGCAGTAATGATTTTAGAACCTGGAGTTTACGACATTAGCGTTACTAGCGATAACTACAAAGTAAACAAAAGCACCATCACTATTCTCGACAAAGCCAATTTTGTCGCCGAGAAAAAAGTAGATCTTATATTAAATAAAGGAGAATTAGATACCGCCAAATAACCTAACATGAAATTGAATTTAACGCGTCCGCTTGCCTTCTTCGATTTAGAAACCACGGGAACAGATATATCAAAAGATAGAATTGTAGAAATCTCTATTGTGAAAGTAATGCCTAACGGCGATAAAGACAGCAAGACGCGTCGTATCAACCCGGGTATGCCCATTCCAAAAGAAGCCTCTGCGGTACATCATATTTACGATGAAGATGTAAAGGATTGTCCGCTTTTTAAAGCCATCGCCAAAAGCCTTTCCGATTTCCTAATTGGCTGCGATATTGCTGGTTTCAACAGCGATCGTTTCGACATTCCTTTATTAGCAGAAGAATTTTTAAGAGCAGATATTGATTTCGATATCAGCGATAGAAAAACCATAGATGTTCAAAATCTATTTCACAAAATGGAACAGCGCACTTTGAGCGCAGGGTATAAATTTTACTGCGGTAAATCATTAGAAAACGCACACAGCGCATTGGCCGACACCGAAGCTACTTTAGAGATTTTAGAAGCGATGCTCGACAAATATGAACACACCGAAATAGAAGACGAAAACAAAAAATTATACAAACCCATCGTTAACGATGTAGCTAAACTGCAAGCCTTCTCGAAAAGAGATAAGAATGTAGATTTAGCAGGTAGAATTGTATTTAACGAAAACAACATCGAGGTTTTCAACTTTGGCAAACACAAAGGCAAACCTGTTGAGCTGGTTTTGACTCAAGAACCTTCATACTACGCTTGGATGATGGACGGAGATTTTCCATTGTACACTAAAAAAGCTCTGGAAAAAATCAAGATTAGATTGCTGCAAAATAAATTGAATTCTTAACCATTTTCTTCTCCTTTCCTTGAGCAACGAACAAAATACACCGTTAGCAGAAAGAATGCGTCCTAAGCGCCTTTCTGAGTATACCGGCCAAGAGCACCTTGTTGGGCCAAATGGCGCGCTCACCTCAGCAATAAAATCAGGATATATTCCTTCCATCATTTTGTGGGGACCTCCTGGCGTTGGTAAAACTACATTAGCACAAATCATTGCCGAAGAAAGCAAGCGACCTATGTTCTCATTAAGCGCTATCAACTCTGGCGTAAAAGATATCCGTGAGATTATTGAAAAGGCCAAAGAACAAAATTTATTTACCAAAGGCTTAAATCCTATTTTGTTCATCGATGAGATTCATCGTTTTAGCAAATCGCAACAAGATTCCTTATTGGGTGCTGTAGAAAAAGGAACGATTACATTGATTGGCGCTACTACAGAAAACCCATCATTCGAAGTTATTTCAGCTTTACTCTCTCGCTCACAAGTTTATGTTTTAAAACCACATACCGAGAAAGATTTAATTGCTCTTTTAGAAAAGGCGATGAAAGAAGATGTGATTTTAAAAAAGAAAAACATTGAGCTTAAAGAAACCGAAAGCTTATTACAAATGAGTGGTGGTGATGCTCGCAGATTGTTAAATAATTTTGAATTGATAATAAATTGCGGCAACGCGGATAAAATCATTATCGACAACAATGCTGTTAAAGAGCAAATAAAGAACAATCCTACACTTTACGACAAAGCAGGAGAGCAACATTACGATATCATTTCAGCTTTTATTAAATCTATTCGTGGCAGCGACCCCAATGCTGCTATATATTATTTAGCAAGGATGATAGAAGGAGGTGAAAACCCCGAATTCATTGCCCGACGCTTGTTGATTGCAGCTTCTGAAGATATTGGTAATGCGAATCCAAATGCCCTTATGCTGGCACAAAGCTGTTTTAATGCCGTCAGTGTAATTGGTCATCCCGAATGCAGAATCATTTTATCGCAATGCACCATTTATTTGGCAACTTCTCCAAAAAGTAATTCATCTTACGCAGCCATCAATAAAGCGCAAGAACTTGTAAGAGAAACAGGTAATTTACCAGTACCAATACACCTGCGTAATGCGCCCACCAAAATGATGAAACAAATGGGCTATGGCGCTAATTATGAATACAGTCATGCTCAAGAAAACAATTTTTCTTCACAAGAATATTTACCCGAACAAATAAAAGCCAGTAACTTCTTAGAGTTTGGCAACAACAAACGCGAACAAGAGTTAAAAGCGCAGTTGGAGAAATTGTGGGATGGGAAATATCAATTTTAAACAGAATTATTTATGCGAATTATCTCATGGAATGTAAACGGAATAAGAGCTGTAGCCACCAAAGGCTTTGCAGATATTGTTAAAGAAATGCATTGTGACATCATTTGTTTACAAGAAACAAAAGCGCAAGACGACCAAGTAAGAGAAGCCGTTGCCAACTTAGAAGGCTTTCATATCTACACCAATTCGGCTGAGAAAAAAGGATATTCGAGCACTGCTATTTTCAGCAAAATAAAACCCATTGCTGTTACCAACGATATGGGCATTGCCGAGCATGATAAAGAAGGAAGAGTCATTGCTGCCGAATTTGAAAAATTCTTTGTGGTAACCGTTTATGTTCCCAACTCGAAAAGCGAATTGGAAAGATTAGATTATCGCAAACAGTGGGATGCCGACTTTTTGAAGTATTTAAAATCATTGGAAAAGAAAAAACCAGTAATCGTTTGCGGCGATATGAACGTTGCACATCAAGCCATCGATTTAAAGCACCCTAAAGCCAATTACAATAAATCGGCTGGCTACACTCAAATAGAAATTGACGGAATGACGAATTTCATAAATGCTGGTTTGATTGACAGCTATCGCCATTTCTATCCCGATAAAATTGAATATACTTGGTGGAGCTATCGTGCAGGCGCTAGAGCTAAAAATGTAGGCTGGAGAATTGATTATTTTTTAGTGAGTAAGGATATTATACCTCAAGTGAAAGATTCGTTTATTATGCATGAAGTGATGGGCAGCGATCATTGTCCGGTTGGCATCGATTTAATCTCATAAAGTAGAGTAATAGGCACTTTTCAAATCTTGAATATCTTCAGCACAAGAGCCACCTATTTTAGCAAAAAATATAAAGGCGTTTAACGACACTAATGCGACTACTCTGCTATTGTATTTCTTTATTGTTTTCATATCTCATTCTTTGGTAGTAGGATATGAATAACGAAGCAAAAGTTACAAGTGGTAATTTATTTTTGAAGTTTTCCTGCAATTTTATCAGCACATTTTTGTCCGTCGATGGCTGCCGACATGATTCCTCCCGCATACCCAGCACCTTCGGCACAAGGATACAAACCTTTTATTTCTGTATGCTCTAATGTTTCTTTATCACGAGGAATTCGAACAGGAGAAGACGTTCTCGATTCTACAGCATGAAGTACTGCATCATTCGTTAAATAGCCGCGCATTTTTCCACCAAAAGCTTTTAATCCTTCTTGCAATGACTTCCAAACTGCAACTGGCAAAACATCTCTCATATCCACAGAAGTGATACCTGGTTGATATGAAGTAACTGGCAATTGAGATGACACTCTATTTTGAATAAAATCTACCATTCTTTGTGCTGGTGCTGCCTGCGTTTTTCCTCCCATTAAGAATGCTTTTTCTTCTACCGCTTGCTGATAATGCATTCCAGCCAACTCACCATGTTGTTTAAAATCGAAATCACTTTTTTCTAAAGCCACCACAATACCCGAATTGGCATAAGGATTATTTCTTTTAGAAGGCGACCAACCATTGGTTACTACTTGGTTTTGAGCGGTGGCGCACGGGGCTATAATTCCGCCCGGACACATACAAAAAGAATATACCGGCTTTATGTTGGTTTGATGCACCAAACTGTAAGAAGCCGCTGGAAGAAATTCACCTCTATTGTCGCAACTGTATTGCACACTGTCAATCAGGCTTTGCGGATGCTCTATTCTAATGCCCAAAGCAAATGGTTTTGCCTCAATGGCTATATTTTTCTTGTGCAGTAATTCAAAAATATCGCGCGCACTATGACCCGTAGCAAGAACCAGATTGGAGGTTGGGAGAGTGAGCGAACTGTTGATGACAACTGCTTTCACTTCTTTGTTTTCAATTATTATATCGGTGAGTTTAGAATCAAACATCACCTCTCCCCCACAAGCAATAATATATTCGCGAATAGCTTGAATTATTTTGGGTAATTTGTTCGTTCCAATGTGCGGATGCGCATCTACCAAAATATCTTCCGAAGCACCAAAGCGCACTAAGGTTTCTAATACTTCGTTTACATCTCCTCTTTTGTTGGAACGTGTATAGAGTTTACCATCCGAAAAAGTTCCTGCACCTCCCTCCCCAAAACAATAATTCGACTCGGGATTTACAATGTGCTTTTGATTGATAACGGCTAAATCTCTTCGGCGTTCACGCACCGCTTTACCTCTTTCGATTACGATGGGCTTGATGTTATTTTTGATGAGCTGCAAAGCGGCAAAAAGGCCAGCAGGCCCAGCTCCTACCACTACTGCTTCTCTATTTGAAGAAATCTTTTTGGCCGAAGGCAATTCATACAATTGACGAGGCATTGGTTCATCAATAAAAACCTCAATACGCAATTGATACACTACATTTCTTTTACGCGCGTCAATCGATCTTTTTAAAACTCTTACTTGAACTTTTGAATCGAACTTAATATTCAATTCATTTCTTGCAATCTCAATATGATATTGGGTATCATTTACTTCCTCTGGGGCAACGCGTATGTCGATAACTTGAACCAAAATTTAACCTTCAAAAGTTAATGCAATCACAAACGAACGCGCCTTTACCTGATCTATCAATGTGGTGTAGGCTGTACCATCTTGAATGAGAAGATTATTGAGGCCGTAATTAAATATAATTTGTGGCGAAAATTTAAAATACTCTAAATACAAATCTACGCCAAAACCAACGTGCGCCGACAATTCCCAAGGATTCAAACGAACCACTTTAGTGTTCTTAGCATCAACCTTTTTCAATGAAGCCATATCGAATGCAGGTTTAAATCCGCCTAAAAAGTAAAATCTACCGTTGTTTACTCTTTCCGACTTGTATTTTAAAGAGATTGGGAAATCGAGGTAAGTAGATTCTACCACTCTTTTCTGACTCTCCAACACGTTGTTTTTTGTTTTGGCTGAATATTCGAAATCACGCTGTCCGAAAACCAAAGCTGGCACAAATCTTAAATCGAATCCATCGCCCAAATGCACATCTGTAACAATACCCAAATTAAAGCCATATTTACCTCTTACTAAAGCACTGTAAATAGTATCGCTTTGCAACAAACTAGATTTGTACTTCACATCAACGCCCAAATTATTTACACCCAAATAAAAACCAAAATGCATCACTTTGGTATTCTCAAAACCTGGTAAATTTTTAATGCGTTGTTTCTGACCAAACATCAAGTTTGAGCCTAGTAAGAAAATAAAAACAATATGGAAAAAATGATTTTTCAATTATTTTTTTGCGTGATAAATAGTGGCAATACCAAACGACACTTTATGAATTTTTATTTCCTTAAAGCCAACTTCCTTCATAATCGCTGCGAAATTCTCCCCATCTGGAAAAGCTTGTACCGACTCTGGAAGGTAAGTGTATGCAGCGGTATCCTTAGAAACCATTCTACCAATTAAAGGCAAAATTCTTTTGAAATAGAAATTATACAACTGCTTAATGGGAAATGCAGTAGGTTTAGAAAATTCCAAAACAGCCACTTGCCCATCGGCTTTTAAAACTCTATTCATTTCTGATAAACCTTTCTTTAAATTCTCGAAATTTCTTACACCAAAAGCAACTGTTATAGCGTCGAAAGTATTGGTATCAAAAGGCAAATTTTCACTATCGGCAACTCGTAATTCAATTTTGTCTTCTAACTTTTTACTTTTAACTTTCTCTATCCCTACGTCCACCATTCCTTTAGAAATATCTACACCAATAATTTTTTCGGGATTTAACTTCAAACATTCTATCGCAAAATCACCAGTTCCTGTAGCTATATCCAACATCAATTTCGGATTTCCAGCTTTCAATAATTTAACCGCCTTCTTTCTCCACAACACATCAATTCCCATCGATAAAACATGATTCAACAAATCATACTTTGGTGCAATATTGTTAAACATGGTAGCCACTTGCTCTTTTTTAGAGCCCGATTCGCTGTATGGTTTTACTGTTGTTTCAGACATGCGGTAAAAATAATACTTAAGGTTGAACTATGAACTTTTAAAAACAAAAAAGACTTACATTTCTGTAAGTCTTTTTCATTAATTTGAAATTTGCTATTTTTTCAATCCTACTTTATGACCAGCAATAGCGTAATAAAGAATAATTAAATAACAAGGAAAAAGAATCCAATATTGACCGTGAGCCGAATCAGCTGCAGCAGTTACCTTATCAACTCCTTCAGCAATCAAGGCCTGCTTTTTTGAGTCTACCATAGCACCATAAAGTGGCGGTATGATGGCTCCCCCAGAAATAGCCATGATTAATAAAGCAGCTCCTGTTTTTGTAAAATTACCTAAACCATTAATTGCTAGCGGCCAAATTGCTGGCCAAACTAATGCGTTTGCAATACCTAATGCTGCAACACAATAAACTGAATTTATGCCTGTAGTCATTAATATACCAGCTGTAAATACCAAGCCTAATACGGCCGAAATTTTTAATGCTGTACCCTGAGAAATTACTTTAGGTATCAAGAAAACACCTAACAAATAGGTGCAAACCATGGCTCCCAAAGTAAAAGATGTAAAGAAAGATGCTTGACTTTCAGGAATACCTAATGACAATCCATAATTGATAATTGTATCACCAGCAATCACTTCAGCTCCAACATAAGCGAACAAAGCTAAAACACCTAATAATAAGTGAGGATACTGAAAGATACTAGTTTTAGCTGTTTCACCAGGAGCAACTTCTTCCGCAGGCGCACCCTCAATATCAGGAAGCGGAGCAAAACGAATTAATACAGCCAGCAAAATTAGAGCTCCTGCCATCACCAAGTAAGGAGTGACAACACTATCAGCCATGGTATCTAAAATCTGCTGTTTTTCTTCTAATGAAATTCCTTCTACATCTAACTTCTTTTTTACCTCTTTCATGCCATCAAGTAATAAAAAACCAAAAATTGCAGAACCTAACATTCCAGCAATTTTGTTGCAGATACCCATGATAGAAATTCTTTTCGCCGCACTTTCTATCGGACCAAGAATAGTAATGTAAGGATTAGAAGCTGTTTGTAAAATAGTCATACCAGCACCCTGAATAAAAATACCAATTAAGAAAAGCAAATAAGTTCTAGAACCAGCAGCTGGTATAAAAACCAGCGCACCCAAAGCCATTAAGAACAAACCAACAGACATACCGTTTTTGTATCCAATTTTCTTCAATAACATAGAAGCAGGAATAGCCATCACCACAAAAGAGATGTAAGAAGCTGTTGCTACTAAGTAAGCTTGAGTATCAGTAAGCTCACAAACAGATTTCATGAAAGGAATTAATGAACCATTAATCCAGGTTACGAAACCAAAAATAAAAAACAATGAAGCAATAATGACTACGGGAACAATGGGAGTCTTTTTAGCATCTGCTGACATATAAATAGAGATTTAGTTAATATTCACTTTTTAAGCAGCGTGAAGATAAAATAAAATCTTATAAATCGTAAAGTGAAGTTGCTTGGAGGAAACGATTTTCTTCACAGGTTATAAACAAAAAAGCCCTCCGTCTTGCGACGGAGGGCTTCCTTATATTATTCTAAGTGAATTATTTCACCATGAATTTTTCAGTTGTTTGTCCGTTTGCACCAGAGATAGTAACGAAGTACAATCCTTGAGCAAAGTTAGAAACATTGTAAGTTTTAGAAACTGAACCAGCAGCAACTTGCTCAGAAACCATTACTCTACCAGTGATATCAGTTAAAGTAACTGTAGTAGCTTCTTGAGCTGTGAACTTCAAGTTAACTTCAGATGTAGCTGGAGAAGGGAAAACTGAGAAGTTAGAAACTGAAGAAAGTTCGTTAACGCCATCAGTAACTAAACCTGTTTGATCACCAATTTTAATCCAATCGATTGAGTATGTTCCAGTAATTGTCTTTACAGCAGTTACATCATCATAACTTGTTCTAAAGGCTATAACCATAGCTCTAATTTTAGCTTTATCAACATTTTTAGAATCCCAAGTTTTAAAATCAGAAATAGTAGCTGTTAGCGTTTGGCTACCAACATTAACTGCTTGTAAAAAAGGAGCGTTATCAGTGAAATTACCTTGATCGTCACCTAAAGCGATTAAACACTGAGGAGCTGCAACACTTGCATTCAATTTAACAGAAATAGTTACAGGAGTTTTTCCAGTAAAGTCCAAATCAGTTACATTACAAGATTCATCAGTAAATAACATTGGAAAAGACTCATAATCTTTTGTTTGAACCGCACCATTTTTATTGATTACTAAGGCACCACCTGTTACATCGTATGATGCATAAGCAGCGTACTCAGCAGAAATATCTCTCGAAGGCACACCAATATTTGGGCAATTATCAGCCTTTGTTGAGGTGAAATTAAAAAGGTACCCATCTAAATTTGCATTAGCGCCATTATTAGACTGAGCATTGATAGAAGTTGACATAGCAGAAACTGCTAAAACACTTAGTAAAACTTTCTTCATTGTGTAAAATTTATAGTTAATAAAAATTTATTCGTGAGGTAAAATAAAGGATAATCTTTCAAAACGGCAAAAAAAATTTTACACATAAATTCTCTTACATATAAATTGTCATGACAGTAGTTTAGGTTTAGGTTAATTTCAATTTTGCAATTGCTGCAACAAAAACAATGGCTTTTACGAAAATTAATAATCAAATCAAAAACTTGAGAATTAATTTTGCCCTATTAATTAACTAAACTATTTTTTATGAACAAAATTACAACCCTTTGCATAGGCATTTCACTATGCAGTATTTCGTTAAACGCGCAAACTTGGAACAATTCAACAGTTAGCACTATCACCAATGGGAATGTTGGAATAGGAACTACAACAACTCCTAGCGACAAACTACAAATTAAAGGTGGAAACATTAGAATCAATGAAAATCAATTTATCAGATGGGATGATGCCCTGGGAGCAATAAACGGAAGTATTAGCTTAAGCAAAGGCACCAACTATTCCCTAAACTTAAAATCTGACAAAGGCTCTGTTGATCTCTTTAGCAACACTCATTTCTCTGTAAATACATTTTCCAACGGGTCATATCTTAATCGATTACAAATTCTAAATGACGGAAAAGTCGGCATTGGAACCACAACACCATCTACTAGCCTTGAAATAAAAGATCAAAACGCGCAGATAACTTTACAGAGTACTGGTAAAGCTAGCGGACCTTACACGGTGTATTTACCTGGAATCAACTTTAAAACAAACAATAGAAATTTCTTTGTTGGGACAGAATTTAGCCCAACTTATGGTGAATACTTAAAATTAAAAGACCTGAACGATGCAAATTCAACAGCAATATTATTGCGTAACGGTAAAGTAATTATATCCCCGGGAACTGGTGTAGATCCGGGTGTCAGTAACTACGAAGTAGGACTAGGACAGACCTGGATAAAAAACCTCGCCATCGGCGGTAAATTCGCTTCAGATTCAAAACTATCTGTTGCAGGCAAAGCAACCTTTGAAGAAGCCGAAGTAAAACTATCTAGCTTGTGGCCTGATTATGTTTTTGCACATGATTATCAATTGGCTTCATTAGATTCAGTAGAGACATTCATTCAAAAAAATTCTCACTTACCCAATGTTCCATCGGCGCAAGAAGTTTCTGAAAAAGGAATCAACTTAGGCAACATGGATGCTGTTTTACTACAGAAAATTGAAGAGCTAACACTTTACAATATTCAAATGCACAAACAAATGGAAGCCATGAAAGCTGAAATAACAGCACTTAAACAAAACTAACCGACTTTTCCTACTCTAACTAAACACCATCCCGTAGAGGCTTTCTCTACGGGATAAACAAAGCAATTTTTCTAACCAACTAATCTAATTTAACATGAATAAATTATTCCTGCTACTCATCGCTTTGACATTAACTAGTCAAATCGCTCTTTCGCAAATAGTTTCGGCCAGCGCCATTAAACATAGCAGCTATTTGCAAGATCCCCAAAATTACACTTCAAAAATTGACAGCAACAAAATCAAATCGAAAATCCTAATCGACAGAAGTTTTTACACTAATTTGATTTTAAATGTGAACGGAACAAACAAGGTAACAACAATCACCAGCGGCAATTGGGGAAGTATTTACGAAGCACTAAAGAATGCAAATAGTGATACCTCATTTTTTCCTTCAGCAAACGACATTGAATATGCTGGAATAGAATTGAAAACAACTACTAACACCTACCCCTTAGCCCTATTAAATATCGATTTCAAAAGAATAAAAGAAACTGCGATGATCAATGGTGATTTTTCTGAGGGAAATGATTTTTTACAGGATATTAAAGCCACAAGCAATTCCTTTGAAACAGTTAAAGCTTTTGCGGGAGCATCAATTTTCTCGAACATTTTTGGAGATGACGTGTACTTTACAATACCCAACAACTTCATTTTCAATAACACGAAAGAAATAATTGACAATATTGAAATTGATTTTGGAAATGGCTTAGGATATCAAAGCGTGAACACCAACGAATCAATTCCAGTGCATTACTCTAACACCAACAACGAATTTATAGAAATCAAAATAAAAGCAAGAAGTACTATTGGAAATGCAACTCCACAAATGTTGCACACCCATTTTACTATATTTAGAAAGAGTTCATCAAGTATTAAAATACCTAGCCCTAGCAACCAAAATATTCTTGGCGACAACTATAATTTTAAATATTACCCAAATAGTGATAATAAAAAAATTGAATACAATATACTATTCAACCCTAACAATAGTAGCGGGAAGCTGAGAAGACCATTTATTATGTGTGATGGATTTGATTATGGAAATAAAAGAAATTTTTCCGCGACAGAAATAACAGCCTTATCAGTAATAATTAACAGTCCTGAGGACAACGACACAAGAGGACTGTTCGACATACTAAACGGCACTCCTTCTCCTTGGAGTCAAGCAAACGAAAAACACCCTAATCTTGTGGATTCCCTTTTTAAATATGGTTACGATTTAGTATTTGTAAATTTCATTGAAGGAGCCGGAGATATCCTAGCTAACGCAGCAAACCTAAGAGGCTTTTTAAATACAGTCATCAATAATGAATTAAGAGATGATTTCACAGAAGAAAACACTATAGTTGGACCAAGTATGGGAGGACTTATCACAAGAATTGCTCTTAAACAAATGGAAAATGCAAACGTAGAGCACTTTGTTAAAATTTGGATTTCATTTGATTCACCTCATAAAGGAGCAAATATTCCAATTTCATTGCAGCACAACATTAATTACGCATGTAATTTTGCTGTTTACGGCAGTTCTTTTGCACAAAAACGTGATTTACTTAATTCTACTGCAGCAAAACAATTATTAATACACCATTACAGAGAAAGTAATGGAAAAAGCAATCCTTCGATGGAACATACTCAACTTATGTCATACCTTGATGATCTTGGCTATCCTTCACATTCAAAAAATATTGCTATTAGCAACGGAGGCAAACAAATACTTTACTCTCCAGCAGGAATTCAAATCGTTAAATTCAACCTCCTCTCCAACACAACGTACCTAAAAGGCTGGGGACAAAATAATTCCAATGGAACATATATATTATCCGTTAGCAACAGTAAAGAAGCAAGCGAACAAACGGTTAAAAGTGAATCTCAAATCCCAATGGATAATTCTCCAGGAGGTTGGCACGGCAGTCCTAATAGTATTAACTTTTCCATTATCAATGAAGCTAAAAATGAATTAGACAAAAGCAACGTGAACAACAAATGGGCGTGCTTCATACCTACCTCTTCTGCATTCGGACAAGACATCACCACTACTTCCGTCCACAGAACTTGGGAAAGCTACACAAACTGCAATGATAACACTTCTGGTAAAATCAAAACCCCATTTGATGAAATTCACGGAATGGAAACCAATGAGGAACACGTAAAAATTAGCGCCGCAACAGCAGAATATGTTTTAGATGAATTTCAAGAATACATGAAATCTACCATTCGTCCAGTGGTAAGAAGCGGCAATGCCATTAACCAAATGGTAAAAGGAAAAGTTGCCTACCTTGTTATTGATACCATCCAATTGGCCAGCACAGGAAACGGCAATACCTATACCTTAAAGGAAACCTCTGAAGTTAATCTTCGCGCAGGAAAATCAATTCAGTTCCATAAAGGTTTCAAGGCTGTCGCAGGCTCTAAAATGAGCGCAAAAATCGCCCAACTATCTGCTACTCCTTACTACACCACTGCTGGCAACTATAAATCGGCACCTGTTCAAAATGCAAATCCGGCAAGTCCGTCACCTTTCTTAGGCAAAGTGTACGATTATTCTACAAAAGAAAACATCGTAAAAGCAGTCAGCGACAACGTAATTCTAAACGTATTCCCAAATCCAGCAGAAAACACTGTAAGCATTAACATCGAAGGATTGAACGGAAACACATCAACCTTAGAGATTTTCAATGCTTTAGGCACGACGATGTTCAAAGAGGTAATTTCTAACAATGGAACCTACAAAATGGACATTTCATCTCTAGAAAGTGGAGTATATTTTTTCAAAGTGAAAAGCGATAATTCAGAAGCTTATCAAAGAGTGGTTAAACTGTAAACTTAAATTTACTTGCAACAAAAATCCCCAATCGTTTGATTGGGGATTTTTCTATTTTGTCTCAGATTCTTTTTTTAATTTCTCTTCCTCATCTTTCAACTTCTGCAATTCTTTTTCTTCAATCTCTTTTCTTTTCTTTTCGCGCTCTAATCGCTTTTGTTCTTCAGCTTCCTGCAAACGTTTCAACTTCAATTCTTGTTCGCTCAATCCAGCTTCAGCCTTTTTAATTTCCTCTTCATGCTTTCTCTTTCTTTCTTCCTCCGCTTGTTTTCTAGCATCTTCTTCAGCTTTCTTTAAATCCTCAATTCTTTTTAGTTCGGCTTCAGCATCGGCCTTAGCTTTAGCTTCCGCTTCTTCTTTGGCTTTTTTCTCAGCTTCAAATTTTGCTTTCAACTCCATCTCCTCAGCCTTCTTTTGATCTCTAAATTTCTGAGCCTCAATTCTAATTCTAATTTTCTCTTTTTCGTCTTCAAGTTTTCTTTGATACTCTTCTTCTTCTTGCTTTGCTTTAAGTTTAGATTCTTCTTTGAATTTCTCCACTTTTGCTTTCAACTCTTGCTCTTTCTTTTTAATCTCGTCTAGCTTAGCTTGCTCTTCGGCGCTCAATTTTTTATTTTCAATCAGCTCTTTCTCTTTTGCAATCTTCTTGTTGATTTTCTCCAATTCTTTTTCATTTCTTTTACGAGCTGCCTCTTCTGTTTCTTTTTTGTTTTTATCTACACTCGATTTATTCAAATCATTTTGAATTTTACTTTTTTGCTCATCGTATTCTTTAAGTTTTTCCAATCTTTCTTTGGCGCGTTTTTCGGCATCCATCATTTGATTTTCTAACTTCTCTTTCTCACGCTTAAACTTTTCCTGATCACTTAAAATTTGTTTGTCTTGTCCTTCTAATCTTTGCTTATACTTATCTTCAATAGCTTTAATTTTTGCCTTTTCTTTCTCTTGTTTAGCAAGCAATTTCAATTGTTTTTCTTTTTCGGCCAACAGTAATTTTTCCTTTTGTGCTGCTGCTTCCCTCTCTGCCTTTTCCTTAGCCTCTTTCTTCTCTTCCTCCATCTTAATTCTTGCCAATTCGGCCTTTAAATCGGCTTCTCTTTTGGCGTCTTCTTTTGCTTTTGCTTCTTCGGCAACTTTAGCTTGTTCCTCTAACTGTGCTTTTTTTACAGCCTCGGCCTTCTTTTGTGCTTTTAGTTGCAAAGCATATTCTTTCTTTTTTTGTTTAGCAGCCTCCTTCTTAATTTTTTCTTGCGCTTTTAGCTGAGCCTTTTTCTCCTTCGCTTGCTGCTTTAAATCTACCTGAGCATAGGTGTTGGCCGAAAAAGCAAACACACCCAGCATTAGCACTAGTATTATTTTAAATTGAGATTTCACTAAAGACTTCATACAAAACACGATTTATACAAATGTAATTTTTGAAGCAAGCGAAGTAAACACTAAGCTTTGATAGTTATTAACACCATAAAATCGAAAAGTAACTATTACAAAGAATTAATTTTACATTTGAGGTATAAGCTAAACAGTCATGACATTAGATAAAAAAGAACTTTCATCGGGATTCAACTTATTGGTATTTGTTGCTGCACTAGGCTATTTTGTTGACGTGTACGACATCGTGCTTTTTATGATGGTGAAGAAACAAAGTTTGATGGATATAGGCATCACTTCAAAAACCGACTTATTCGATACGGGCATATTTTTGCACAACTGGCAAATGATAGGCATGCTGGTAGGTGGTATTTTTTGGGGAATATTGGGCGATAAAAAAGGCCGACTCAAAGTTCTATTTGGGTCTATCATTATGTATTCTTTGGCCAATGTGTTAAACGGCTTGGTGCAAGATGTAAACACCTATGCCGTTTTGCGTTTTTTTGCTGGAGTAGGATTAGCAGGTGAATTGGGTGCAGGCATCACATTAGTAGCCGAAACCATGACCAAAGAATCGCGCGGAAAGGGAACCGCAATGGTAGCTGCTATAGGAGTATCGGGCGCTGTTGTCGCCTTTTTAGTGGTAAAGCTTTTCGACTGGAGAACTTCTTATTTTGTTGGTGGCGGAATGGGCTTCGTTTTATTGGCTCTTCGATTTGGCGTTTATGAATCGGCAATGTATGAAAACACTTCACATCAAAACATTCAAAAAGGAAATTTCCTCAAACTATTTTCCAATTTTCAGGAAACTAAAAAATACATCAGCTTAATTTTAGTAGCTGTACCTGTTTGGTATATCGTTGGCGTAATTATGAATCAATCCTCTCAAATTTACGATGAACTGCACGCGTCCTTTGTTCCTGAAGACGGTAAAGCGGTGATGTATTGCTATATTGGATTGGCACTGGGCGATCTTTGCAGCGGGGTATTGAGTCAGGTTTTGAAAAGCAGAAAAAAAGCCATGCTCATTTTCATTGTCTTCTCGGTGTTAACGTGGATTTCATTTTTTACTATAGCTGTTCAATCAGAAACATTGTTTTACATATGCGCAGTAGCATCGGGCTTTGCCGTAGGGTACTGGGCTGTATTTATTACCACATCTGCAGAAAGCTATGGCACCAACTTACGTTCTACAGCAAGTACAACCGCTCCCAATTTTGTGCGCGGAGCACTTACTTTGTTATTATTGGCTTTTCAGGGATTAAGCGTATCGATGGGTAAACCGAATGCGGCTATGATTGTTGGTGTAGTAACCTATGTATTGGCGTTTTTGGCCTTGTACAATTTAAAAGAAACTTTTGGTAAAGATTTGTCTTACAACGAGGAATAAAAAACCGTTTTATTTTTTCTTGTAATACTTCGTTAAATCAACCTCATAAGCAAAGGTGAAACTGAAATATTTTCTGTTGTAAACATCATCAAAATCATTGCTAAAACCTGCGAGTAATTGAATGTTTGAAAAAGCCATCCAACCTAATAAAACATTGTATCTAGCTCTATTGTAAAGAGGCTCATTTGAATTAAAAAAAAGTTCAACATCGCTTTGAATAAAAATCGCATTTTTCTCTAATTTCTTTTTATTCAGTGGTATCGAATTTTGAAAGCGAATACGGTGGCGTAAATAAAAATCTTCATCATCAATCAATCGTTCTTCAATGCGATAGCGAAAATCATACAACACTCGCCCCTTAGTATTGGTGTAGGATATATGTTGCCACAAACGCATTTCGGTTTGATAAATCTCAACAATTTCTTTAGCTGGAGCAATGTTTTTAAACGAAGCGTATCCACCACCAAACATAAAATGCGAAGAATCGGCACGATAGAAAGCACCAATTCTAAAAGCAAATTGCTCTATATTAGGCAACAATGTGTAGTGTCGGTAATTTCTTTCGGCATACATGGCCACATTTTTAGTAAGCCATGTATTGCTTCTAAACGACATCCATTTGCCTAAACGTTGATCATTGTACTGCAATTGTTGTGCTTTTCCAAGAGAAAAAAGCAGTAAAAACAAAATGAAATAAGATCTATTCATAACTAAACATTAGGATTCTCCACCGTGATCAATTCTTTAATTAAACCGTTGGCTACATCGTACACCCAACCGTGTAATGAGGGCATTTTCGAATTGCGCCAAGCGGCTTTAATTACAGCCGTTTTTTGTAAGTCTATAACTTGTTCAATTACATTTAACTCCACAAATCTACGCGCGCGAGCTTCCATATCGCTAATCCCATCCAATTCAATTTTATTGAAACGGTAAACATCTTTAATATGGTCAATCCAGTTGTCTACCAATCCGAATTGTTTATCTGTCATCGCAGCCAAAACGCCACCGCAATTGTAGTGTCCGCAAACAATTACATGCTGCACACCCAAAATACTTACCGCATAATCAAGGCAGCTTAGCATATTCATATCGGTGTGAATTACCATGTTGGCCACATTTCTGTGAACGAACACCTCACCTGGTAAGGCACCAATAATTTCATTGGCTGGTACTCGGCTATCGGCACAACCAATCCACAATACCGGCGGTTTTTGACCAGTAGCCAGTTTTGAAAAAAAATCGGGATTCTCATCTATTTTTTGCGCTACCCATTTCTTATTGTTTTCTAAAAGCTGATTATAAAAAGTTTGCATCTCATTCATTTTTTAAAGTTAGTGTAAATCTCCTTGGACTTCCAAATATGGAATGTTCTTAAATTCTAAGTGTATCTGTTTTTCCTTTGCCAAGGATTTGAAGCGATGAATAGTATCTAAAGCGTCGTAATCGATAGTTTGCGACTTTGAACCATCAATCAACACCTTACTTTTCTCGGGCAATTCATTCAATAATGTTTGTAAACTTGGTTTATTTAAAAAGGAAACATGTTCACTCAAAGTAATTTGAATGGTGCCATCCCCTTCGGTATCTTTTGCATAGAAGTATGGAATTTTGAAATTGGCTTTTAGGATGAAAAAAATGCCTACAGCCATACCAATGCAAATTCCTATCAATAAATCGCTCATCATAATGGCGACAACGGTTACCATAAATGGAATAAATTGATCTAATCCCAACTTGTATTGCTTAACATAAAGGGCGGGCTTGGTAAGTTTAAAACCAACCAAAATCAATATTGCTGCTAGCGACGACAAAGGAATATAGTTGATGTGTTTCGCAAAAACCAAGACTGCTAAAATCAAAAGAACACCATGAAAAATACCCGAAATTTTTGTTTTACTTCCTGCATTTATATTAGCTGAACTTCTTACGATTACAGCCGTGATGGGCAAACCTCCAATTAATCCCGATAAAATATTACCAGCACCTTGCGCCATCAACTCTCTATTTTGAGGCGTCACTCGTTTTTGCAAATCAAGTTTATCAACAGCCTCCAAACTCAGCAATGTTTCAAGTGAAGCAACAAAAGCTAAGGTAAGGGCAGTAACATATACCTGATAGTTTGAAAAGGCAGAAAAATCGGGAAAAACTAAAGATGAAGTGATATCGCTAAATGATTTAAAAGAAGGCAAGGTCACCAAGTGAGTTTGAGCAATAGTGAAATTTGGAAATGCTTGCATGTAAAACAAGTTGGTTAGCACCCCAAACAAAACTGCCACCAAAGCACCAGGTATTTGTTTTAATGCATTCACTTTCTGTACCCATTTACTTTCCCAAAGCAACAAAATCGCAAATGAAATGGCACCAGTAATCATAACACCGAAATTCACATCTTCAAAAGCTTCGGCCAAATAAGAAAAAGTAGTATTACCATCTTTCTGAAAAAATTCCATTTCCCCAAAATCATCACCATCCACTCCTAAAAAATGGGGTATTTGCTTTAATATTAGGGTGAGTCCGATAGCCGCCAACATACCTTTAATCACATTTGATGGAAAATACAAGCTAATGACTCCTGCCTTTAAAAATCCCAACAACAGCTGAATTACACCTGCCAAAACCAGCGCCAACAAGAAAGCTTCATAACTACCTAAAGTGGTAATGGCCGATAGCACGATAATGATTAAACCCGCTGCCGGCCCGCTAACACTTGTATGAGAGCCGCTCAACAAACCAATCACTACACCTCCAACAACACCAGCAATAATACCCGAAAGCATTGGCGCGCCAGATGCCAAAGCAATACCTAAACACAAAGGAAGCGCAACGAGAAACACTACCAGTCCGGCCGGCAAATCATACTTTAATGATTTTAAATAAGAAACTTTACCCATTGAACACATTTTATGCACAGCGTTGCTGTGCAGATTATACCTGAATTAATTATGACAGTATAATCTTGTGATCGGGCGGTGGTGAAAAGGTTTTGTAAAATCCTTGGGGCAAATTAATGTTTTGCTGTTGCTTATGAAGTGTTTGAATGTTGTTTTGAATGACTAACAATAAATCGGCTATCTTATTCAAATCTTTGCAATCTCCTTCCTTTTCGCTTTCTTTTTCTTTAATCGGACTGTCATCATCACTATCTTCCATCTCCTTTTCCACCAACACTTCCTTCTCAACTTGATGCATTTTAACAATAGCATCCAAACTGATTTGCACTAAAAAAATAGCACAAAAAGCTATGGCAAAAAACCTAATAACACTATGTTTTGCAGAAAAAATCACAGCACAAAAATAACAAAGCATTTAATATATCAAGATTTCATTTCCTTAAAAAAAAAAAAAAAGTGTTAATTGATTGTACCTACATTTTATTTGCCGTGCCGAATTACTTATTTTTAGGCCCTATGCAAAAAAACAAGACCTTAATTATCATACTCATTTTGGTTGCCGTATTGGCATTTATCAAAATACAATTTCTAAGCAATGATTTGGCTGCACCTGCAATGCCTACTCCTGGTAAACCGCAAAAAGCGAAGGTTACAGGCTTAGTGCTTAAAGAAGAATTAGTCGACAATAAAATCTTCGTTACGGGAAGTGTGCTATCGAACGAAGAAGTGAATTTGATGCCCGAAATTTCTGGAAAAGTAGCTTCTATTCGTTTTAAAGAAGGAAGCACCGTAAACAAAGATGAATTACTGGTAAAAATTAACGACGCCGATTTACAAGCACAACTGAAAAAACTTTGCTTACAAGAAAAATTAGCTTCAGAAAAGGAAGCGCGCCAGAAAAAATTGATAGATATCAACGGCATCAGCAAAGAAGAATACGATGCAACACTAACGCAACTCAATTCTGTAAAAGCAGATATTGAAGTGCTGCAAGCCCAAATTGCCAAAACAGAGATTTACGCTCCTTTTACCGGAACTATAGGTATTAGAAAAATTAGTGAAGGTGCTTATGTTACACCTTCAACTTTAATTGCTACCATGCAACAAATCAATCCGCTTAAGATTGATTTTTCTTTACCCGAAAAATATTCTTCTACTGTTCAAGTGAACGACCAATTGGAATTTACCATTGATGGCAATCTTACAAAATATAAAGCTACAGTAAGCGCTATTGAACCTAAGGTTGACATCAACACCCGAACCTTACAAGTACGCGCCATTACCAACAATGAAAAAGGAAATATTTTCCCTGGCTCTTTCGCCAACATCGAATTGGTGTTCAGCAAAAACGAGAAATCAATTTTGATTCCTACACAAACTTTAATTCCGATTTTAAAAGGCGCTAAAGTTTTTATTAGCAAAAACGGAATCGCTGAAGAAAGAAAAGTAATTACTGGTGTGCGTAGCAGCGACAAAATTCAAATTATAGATGGATTGAAAGCGGGAGATACATTAATCACTAGCGGACTCATGATGTTAAAGGCTGGAAGTATTTTAAAATTTATCTCTGTTAAATAATGAGCCTATCTACCATATCTATTAAGCGTCCGGTTTTAGCCATAGTGATGAACTTACTCATCATGCTATTTGGCTTAATTGGCTACACCTTTTTGGGTGTGCGCGAATTTCCATCGATCGACCCACCTGTCATCACCGTTAAAACATCATACCCTGGTGCCAATGCCGAAGTAATTGAAGCAGAAATTACCGAACCTTTAGAAAAAGCCATCAACGGTATTGAAGGCATAAAAACCATTTCCTCATCGAGCAACACAGGCAACAGCAGCATTACCATTGAATTCGATTTAGGCATTGAACTAGAAGCTGCCGCCAACGATGTGCGCGGTAAAGTATCACAAGCCATTCGACAATTGCCTAAAGATATTGATGGCGCTCCTGTTGTTACCAAAGCTGATGCCAATGCCGATGCCATTTTGGCCATGACTTTAGAAAGCGATGTTCGTTCGCATATGGAAGTGAGTGACTACGCAGAAAACGTTATTGCCCAAAGAATGCAAACCATTCCTGGAGTGAGTGCTGTTCAAATTTGGGGACAAAAAAAATACTCCATGCGCTTGTGGATTGACCCTCAAAAACTGGCTGCTTTTCAACTTACTCCGCTAGATATTAAATATGCACTAGATCAAGAAAATGTAGAATTACCATCAGGAAAAATTGCAGGCGACAATACCGAACTCACCATCAAAGTAAAAGGAAGATTAAAAAGTGAAGAAGAATTCAACAATCTTATTTTATCGAATCAAAACAATAGAACAGTACGATTTAGAGACATTGGCTATGCGCAGCTGGGGCCCGAAAACGAGGAAACCGTTTTACGCAATTCGGGTGTTCCTATGATTGGCTTGGGCATTACTCCACAACCAGGCGCAAACTATTTAGATATCGCCACCGAATTTTACAAACGATATGAGCAAATAAAAAAAGATTTACCTAAAGATTTTAAAACCAATATAGCTCTCGACAATACACAATTCATCAAAAATTCTATTGACGAAGTGGAAGAAACTTTGCTTATCGCCATCATTTTAGTGGTGTTAATTGTGTACTTATTTTTCCGCGATTGGGCCATTGCTTTCCGACCGTTAATTGATATACCCGTTTCATTAGTAGCCACTTTTTTTGTAATGTATCTAATGGGCTTCTCCATCAATATTCTTTCTTTATTGGCTATTGTTCTTGCCACCGGATTGGTGGTGGATGACGGAATTGTAGTGACAGAAAATATTTTCAAAAAAATGGAGGAAGGACTCTCCCCTATGGAAGCTGCCATCAAGGGTTCAAACGAAATTTTCTTTGCTGTCATCTCTACTTCCATCACTTTGGCTTGTGTGTTTTTGCCTATCATTTTCTTAGAAGGATTTGTTGGAAAACTCTTTCAGGAATTCGGAATTGTGATTGCGAGTGCGGTTCTTATTTCTGCATTTGTATCGCTCACTTTAACACCAATGCTAAACGCACGCTTATTTAAAGAAGGAAAAAAGAAATCGAAATTTTATGAAAAAACAGAACCTTTCTTTGTACGATTGAATGAATCGTACCACAATTCCCTAGCAGGTTTTTTGAAAAAACGCTGGTGGGCTTTTGTAATTATTGGTGGAGCAATTGCCCTTATTTTTTCAGTGGGTGCTTTGTTGCCCAATGAATTATCGCCGCTCGACGACCGCAGCTGGGTTCGTTTACAAGTTACCGCTCCAGAAGGATCATCTTACGAATACACCGATAATTTCATGATGAAATTAGCGAAATACGTAGACGATTCTATTCCAGAAAAAGATGTGATATTAACAGTTACCGCGCCTGGTTTTGCAGGTGGTGGAGCAGTAAACTCTGGCTTCGCACGTTTAAAATTAGTCGACCCATCAAAAAGAAAAAGGACACAACAACAAATTGCCGATCAGATTTCTGCTGCCGTAAAAAAATTCCCCGAAGCCAAAACATTTGTCATTCAAGAACAAACCATTTCTGCCGGCGGTGGCGGCGCGCCTAAAGGCGCCCTTCCTGTTCAATTGGTTTTACAAGCACCCAACTTCAAAAAGCTACAAGAAGCATTGCCTAAATTTATGGAACAAGTGCGCGAAAGCAAAGTGTTGGTCACGCCCGATGTAAACTTAAAATTCAACAAACCCGAATTGAACATTTTGGTGGATAGAGAAAAAGCCAGTAGTCTTTCTGTTTCTGAATTGGATATTGCGCAAACACTGCAGCTTTCATTAAGCAATCAACGCTTTGGTTATTTCACGATGAATGGAAAACAATACCAAATCATCGGACAATTTTCACGTGAAAACAGAGACGAGACTTTAGATTTACAATCGATTTATGTGCGCAGCAAAAAAGGAAATTTGGTGCAGCTAGACAACGTGGTAAAAGTGGAAGAACTGAGCAGTCCGCCACAATTGTATCACTTCAACCGCTACCAATCGGCAACAGTTTCGGCAGGTTTAGCGCCAGGCAAAACCATTGCCGATGGCGTGAAAGAAATGCGAGCTATTGCTAAAAATGTTTTAGATGATTCTTTCACTACTTCGTTGAGCGGACCCTCAAAAGATTTTGAAGAAAGTTCATCTAATGTTCTCTTCGCGTTCTTATTGGCATTGTTGCTCATCTACTTAGTATTAGCGGCACAATTCGAGAGCTTCATCGACCCTTTCGTTATTATGCTTACCGTTCCTTTGGCCATTGCAGGAGCTGTTTTATCCTTATGGTATTTCAATCAAACGATTAATATATTTAGTCAGATTGGTATCATCATGCTCATTGGTTTAGTAACCAAAAACGGAATCTTGATTGTTGAATTTGCCAACCAATTAAGAGAGCAAGGCAAATCGAAAATGGAAGCTATTCAAGAAGCTGCAACAGCGCGATTGCGACCAATTTTAATGACGAGTTTAGCAACATCATTAGGCGCTTTACCAATTGCATTGGCACTTGGCGCAGGTTCGGTTAGTAGAATGGGCATGGGTATCGTTGTAGTTGGCGGAGTGTTGTTTTCATTGGCCCTTACCCTATATGTAATTCCTGCAATGTATTCGTATTTATCTAAAGAAAAGAAACATGAAACTCAATAATTTTTTGGCTTTTGCCTTTTCACTTTTTACTTTTCTGTGTTTCTCACAAGACACCTTATCCATCGGCCAAGCCATCGAACTTGCGTTAAAAAATAATCATTCAATTTTGATATCGAAAAACGACGCCAGCATCGCCCAAAACAATTACACTCCAGGAAACGCAGGCATGCTTCCACAACTGAATTTAAACGCTGGCGGAACTTGGGCAAACAACAATGTTAGGCAAGAATTATCGAACGGCTCTATCATCGACAAACCCAATGCAGGTTCTACAGGATTAAACTCGGGACTTGCATTAACTTGGACTCTTTTCGACGGCATGAAAATGTTTACCACCTACGAAAAGCTCAGTGAATTAAATTCATCAAGTGAAGTAGAATTGAAAATTGAAATTGAAAATACAGTTAGTAAAGTGATGAATCAATACTACTTCCTTGTGAAACAAAATCAATTGGTGAAATCATTAGAAAGCGATCTAGCCTTGTACAAAGAACGTGTGACTATTGCGCAAACAAAATTCAACATTGGTTCAGCTGCAAAGACAGATTTGTTGCAGGCTAAGGTAGATATGAATGAAGTCCAATCGATTTATCTTACGCAACAAAATATTTTGCGCGAGTACAAATTTGCTTTGAATCAAACTCTTGCGCGTCCTACTGAAACAGCTTTTGAAGTAAGCAACAACATTTCTATTTCGTATCATCCGAAATTAGAGGATCTTAAAAAAACAGTGATTGATAGCAACAACCAGTTGAATTTCTACCAAAGAAACATTCATCTTAATCAACTGAGTTTAAAAGAAAATCAATCGAACTATTTACCCAAATTAGTAGCCAATGCCAATTACAATTTCACACAAAGTAAAAACCAAGCTGGATTTCTCTTACTCAATCAAAACCTTGGTTTAAACGCAGGATTAACCTTATCGTGGAATATTTTTAACGGAGGAAATGATGCCCGACAAATTCAAAATTCAAAACTCAGCATTGAAAATTCACAATTGCTTTTCGAGCAAACTAAAAGCATAATTGAACTATCTTTATTGAAAGCCTATTTAGCTTACAACAACGCCAAAGAAATATTAAAATTAGAAGAAGAAAACTTAAGCTTAGCGAAAGAAAATATTGAAATTGCTATGGAGAGATTTCGTTTAGGCAGCAGCTCAACTTTAGAATTAAAAGCTGCACAAAAAAGCTACGAAGATGCTCAAGTAAGATTGGTGAACGCGCGCTACGACGCAAAGACCAATGAGATTGAATTGATGCGCTTGAATGGGATGTTAATCAAATAGCACCTATAGGGGTGTGCCCTTACGGCCGCCCAAAAACAGCATTATATTGGGCGGCCGCAAGGGCACGCCCCTACAAGGTCCTAGCAAACTTTCCCAAAATTATTTATCTTGCAAATCAAACTCATCATCATGGCAAATCTTCAGCTACTCTTTAAAGCGTTAAACTACTCGGCAGAACAACATAAGGCACAACGCAGAAAAGGAATGGAATCGGTTCCTTATATCAATCACCCAATCAAAGTCACCAATATTATTACGCAATTTATTCCCGATGCGAGTGACGATCTTATTTGCGCTGCAATTCTTCATGATGTGGTGGAAGATACAGATGCAACTATAGATGATATTAAAAATAAATTTGGAGATGCTATTGCATCTATCGTTCAAGAAGTGACCGATGACAAATCGATATCGAAAGCAGAAAGCAGAAGAAAACAAATTGAAAATGCACCTAAACTATCTTACAACGCTAAAATAATTAGAGTGTGTGATAAGATTTCTAATGTGCGCGATATCTGCGGTGAAAATATTCCCGATTGGGATTACAAAACAAAAATTGAATACCTCAACTGGGCCGAACAAGTGGTTTACGCCTTAGATAAATTTCACGAAGAACTTCAATTTGCTTTTAAAGATGAAGTGAGATGGGGACGATTGAAGATTAAGTAATGGTCCTTGAAGTATAGGACAATAGTTCCTTCGGAGTACCTCAGGATTGTAGAAGTTTAATATTTCGTTGACAAAATTGTTATATAAGAA
>JBMTCG010000032.1:0-24427 GCA_049430665.1 Flavobacteriales bacterium
GTTTTGCGTTGATAAACAATGTTGCTGAAGTGGTGTCTTTACATCCGTTGGCATCGATAACACTTACCGTGTAAACACCAGCTGTTGTTCTTGGAGTTGTTTGTGCTGTTCCTGTTCCATTTACTGTCCACTGGTATGATGTAAATCCTGCTCCTGCATCAAATACGCCTGCTACATCGCCTGCACATATTGTGGTATCGGCAATGGAAATATTTGGATTTGCGTTTACGGTCATCGCATCGGTTGCTGCATTAGTACAACCATTGCCATCTGTATAAGTGTACGTAATAGTATGTACTCCTACACCTGCTGTACCCGGATTAAAACTTGGTGATACACCTACTCCTGTTCCTGAATAGGTTCCGCCTAGTGGTGAACCAACTCCTAAGTTAAAGGCTGCTTCGCTTATGCAGGCCGCGTCATCTGTTAAGGTTAAAGTTACTACTGGAAGGGCATTTACGGTCATTGCATCGGTTGCTGTGTTGGTACAACCGTTACCATCTGTGTATGTGTATGTAATGGTATGTGATCCTGCACCTGCTGTGCCCGGATTAAAACTTGGTGAAACACCAACTCCCGTTCCTGAATAAGTTCCTCCAAGTGGTGAACCGCCGCCTAAGTTAAAGGCTGCCTCGCTTACGCAAGCTGCGTCATCGCTTAAGGTAAGCGTCACAGTAGGTAACGCATAAATTGTAAAAGATCTTTCTGCGTATGAAGGACAACCAGGGTTCACCGTAGTTAATGTGTGACGCACCGTGTAAGTTCCACCCGCGGTGCTATTGATATTGAATGTATGTCCAGCTGAAATCGAAGCAGTATATCCGCCTGGCCCGCCAGTAATGGTCCATGTTCCTGCATCAGAAGTACCATTGTAAGTATCTAAATCAAAAGTGCCATTGCTTGTACAGACATTAGGAATAGATGATGCTAAAGTATTGTCCCCACAGGGTAGAGAGGCCGAACACAAACAAGTTTGTGGCAATCCTAATCCAACCGTCGCTCCTGATGCATAAGTAGTAAATCCAGCTGCTCCACCAGTAGCAGCATCAGGAGTTGCAATTACCCCTAAATTACCTCCAGCATTTGAACCAGCATAAATTTTACCGTCCTTTACTGTTACCAATTCTCCATAAATACCTCCAGCAACAACAGATGTAAGAGCAAGAGTAGAAGTGTTATACTGAACAATTCCATCTGTCAAGCCCCAAATATTCGACATATACAACTTGGTATTATCGGGCGACCACTCTGCACCATAACGCCATTGTTGTCCCGCAACAAATTTAGAAGCTAAATTCACATGGTTCGAAATCACACCTGTTGTAGTGTTAAAATCAAAAATATGAGAACCGGTAGGAAAACCTCCTACCAATGCCAATTTAGAGCCATCTGGACTAAAAGCAAGCGAGCCTCTTGAACCACCACCAGCTCCAACAACTGGTCCTATATTTTGTATAGTAGTAATCACTACCCCCGCGTTAGTAAATTTTGTAATAACAAAATCGGCAGTTCCTTGCTTGTGTCCTACCACCCAAATAGTATTACAAGAACCCGAATTTTTTGCAGCAGCAAGCATTTCCGCCATCGGTGTTGCAGCTGCGTCAACAAGATTATTTTTGCTAGAAACATCACCTAAAGGACTCAAAAGTGTTCCGTTTCCTGGAAGTGTCATATCGATTATATGTTAGCGCATACCATTTGCTGGAGTACCGTCCTCTGCAGGAACAGTGAACAAGATGTACTGATTACTATTACCCGGATAATTAACCGCTAAAGCCCCTTGAACAGCACTTGCCACACCACCACCTGCATCGGCTCCTAACAAACCGCTACCATTAGGCATTGCTACATTCGTTGCATCGTATACCCTAATCCCGTTAGAGTGGAAAAGCTGATTACCACTACCATCAGAAACAACTGAAATTGATTCGTAAAAGGTTCTGGAAGAATAACCATTAAACTGAACTGGAGCATTTCCAACTCCAGTGAATTTGAGTCCTGCACTGCTACCTCCTGAGGTACCAAAAAACCATACCTCATCCTGTGCATTAGACAATAAAAACGTGAGAAAAAAAAGACAGCAAAAAACGCTTCTTAAATTAACCCTTAGTAGTATCCCAGAAATCCCCATTTCTCTGATTTTTAACAACATAAATCAACCTTCTTTTAACCCCAAACCTGAAAAAAAGTAAAAAATTTAAATAAATTTAGTAACGGCAAGGTCCGTAGTGCTTTGTAATTTGGATTTACAAATAACGGCATGAAAGTATATAAAATTTTTACATAATCATACCTGCAGCAACTGTTTCGTTTGAAAATTCATCCACCAATATCACCGACCCCGTTCCTCTGTTCTTCTTGTATGCATCGAAAAACAAAGGCTTTGCCGACTTCAAAGTAATTTTAACGATATCGTTTTTTTCCACTTCAAAATTATCAACAATTTTTTCTAACGTATTGATATTCATCTTATAAGAAACCTCTTTCACTACGCATTTCGCCTCATTTGTAGTGTGACGAAGCAAGTATTTCCCCTTAGTATTCATTTTTTTATCGTTCATCCAGCACAACATCAAATCTAACTCTTGATCTACCTTAGGAAGGTTATCACTTTTTACCAACATATCACCTCTACTGATGTCGATGTTGTTTTCTAATGTGAGACAAACCGACATGGGCGAAAAGGCTTCTTGCAACTCTTTATCGGCATTGTAAATCTTGGTGATTTTGGTGGTTAAACCCGAAGGTAAAACAGTGATAGCATCACCTACACGAAAAACACCACCTTCTACTCTACCAGCAAAACCTCTGAAATCGGGGTATTGGGCAGATTGCGGACGAATTACTCTTTGTACCGGAAAACGTGCATCTTCAAAATCGTAATCGGAAATAATTTGCACCGACTCCAAAGTTTGCAACAAAGTTTCGCCTTTGTACCAATCCATGTTCTTAGAAGCATCAACCACATTATCACCTTTTAAAGCACTAATAGGAATGAAATGCAAGTCGGGAATATTCAAGCTTGCCGAAAACTCTTGATACTTGGTCTTGATATTAGCAAAGACCTCTTCACTAAAATTCACCAAATCCATTTTGTTTACGCACACTACAATATGCTTGATACCTAACATTGAAGCAATGTAAGTATGACGAGAAGTTTGCTCGATAATACCATTTCTAGCATCAATTAAGATGATAGCCAAATTCGCTGTTGACGCGCCAGTCACCATGTTGCGTGTGTACTGAATATGACCAGGAGTATCGGCAATAATGAACTTTCTTTTGGGAGTAGCAAAATAACGATAAGCCACATCAATAGTAATTCCTTGCTCACGCTCTGCTTTCAAACCATCGGTGAGTAAGGCTAAATTAACAGTTTCATCGCCACGTTTCTGACTCGACAATTCAATCGCCTCCAACTGATCTTCAAAAATCGATTTCGTGTCGTACATCAATCTTCCAATCAAAGTGCTTTTACCATCATCAACGCTTCCCGCAGTGGTGAAGCGAAGTAAGTCCATATCTAAATATCCTTTAGTTTCCATAGTCTAATTCTAAAAATATCCTTGTTTTTTTCTGTCTTCCATTGCAGCTTCCGAACGTTTGTCATCGGCTCTGTTACCGCGCTCTGTAGAACGTGCAGCAGCAACTTCTTCAATTACTTTATCTAGAGTGTCGGCATCAGAGAAAATTGCTCCCGTAATGGTCATACATCCTAAAGTTCTGTATCTAATGTGCATTTGCTCGTATTTCTCACCCGGCAACAAAGTGTTGTAAGGAGATTCTGCCAACAACACACCGCCTCTATTTACAATATTTCTATCGTGCGCGAAGTAGATGCTTGGCAATGCTATATTTTCTTTTTTGATGTATTGCCAAACGTCCATCTCTGTCCAGTTTGAAATAGGAAAAACTCTAAATGATTCTCCTGGTGCTTTTTTACCGTTGAATAGATTCCATAATTCCGGACGCTGATTTTTAGGATCCCATTGGCCGAATTCATCACGATGCGAAAAGAATCTTTCTTTAGCACGCGCTTTCTCTTCATCTCTCCTGCCACCACCAAAAGCAGCATCGTACTTACCTTCTTCCAATTTTTCTAAAAGAGTAATTGATTGTAAAGTATTTCTACTCGGATTCAATCCTTTTTCCTCTACAGCCGTTCCTCTATCAATTGAATCTTGAACATAACCAATATCCAATTTTACATTGTATCGTTTGGCCAACTCATCTCTAAAAACCAATGTTTCTGGAAAGTTGTGTCCCGTATCAATATGCAATAAAGGAAAAGGAATTTTAGCAGGAAAGAAAGCCTTGTATGCCAAGTGCACCAAAGTGATTGAATCTTTACCTCCAGAGAAAAGAATCACAGGATTCTCAAACTGTTCAACTGCTTCACGGAAGATGAAAATCGCCTCTGATTCCAGTTGTTCTAAGTGATTTAAATTGTAGCTCATAATTTTATTACTTCCAATACTTTATTCAATAATTTCTGTCTGCTGATTTCGAAGTCTTCATCACCTGTTTTAATCTCTAAAAACGGATTTTGTGGCGCATCAAAAGGAGCATCTAAACCAGTGAAGTTTTTAATTTCACCATTCAATGCCTTTTTGTACAAACCTTTAACATCGCGTTTGGCGCACTCTTCAAAAGATGCGTTTACAAACACTTCATAATAATCTTGTTCACCAATGATAGATTTTGCGAGAGAACGAATTTCATTAGTTGGAGAAACAAAAGAACAAATCACCACTTCTCCATTTTCTAAAAACAACTTGGCTACTTCAGCGGCACGGCGAATATTCTCTAACCTTTCTGCCTCAGAAAAACCAAGATTATTATTAATTCCTGTTCTTAAATTATCACCATCTAGCAATTTGGTGAAATAGCCTTTTTCAAACAAATCAATTTCTAGGGCACGAGCCAAAGTACTTTTTCCACTTCCGCTTAAACCCGTCATCCACAAAACAATAGCACGCTGCTTCAAAAGCTTTTCTTTATCGGCTTTTTGAAGCAATGTGTGCTTTATAGAATGTATGTTGTTGCTCATTTTACTTTTGTATATAATCTTTACCCACACACAAGAAACTTCCGTTTCTTAAATCGGGTTTGTTGTAAGTAAACACTTCTTTCATCTCATCTCCTTTAAAAACCTCTCCACCTGCAGCGCGCAGAATGGCGTGTCCGGCGGCCACATCCCATTCCATAGTCGGACCGAATCGATAATAAACATGCGCACTTCCTTCGGCGATCAAGCAAAATTTAAGCGAGCTACCAATCGATATTTTATCTTGAATTGAAAATCCTTCCAACACCACTTTCTCTTCATCACTTTCATGAGAGCGACTGCCCACAGCGGTTTTCAACTCTTTATTGCACACAGCTCCTAAACTCACTCTCACCCCCCCCACTTCTTTAAACGATCCTTTACCCACCTCACCAGCGTACACTTCATTCTTCACAGGCACATATATAACACCCAGCACAGGAATTCCATTTTCTATCAATGCAATGTTCACTGTAAACTCACCATTTCTTTTGATGAACTCTTTGGTACCATCTAAAGGGTCAACGAGGAAAAAGCTAGTCCAGTTTTTTCTTTCTTCAAAAGGCATCGATTCAATTTCTTCAGAAATAACGGGTATTTCAGGGTACAAGGCATTCAATTGATCTACAATAATTCCGTTCGCCAAAGTATCGGCAGCAGTGAGCGGAGAATCATCGGCTTTAATATCAACCTGAGCAAAACGACTCTCATCAGCATATACTTGCATAATAGCTGTTCCTGCCTCAATGGAGATAGAAATAATATCGTCTATTTTCACGCTTTTACTCATGTACTTTTTAAATCAGCTGCAAATTTACTAAAAGCCGAGCGACAATCCACTTAAGCAATGAATATTTTGAAAACCGCTAAACAAGTAAATCGCTAAACAATCGGTATTTACTAGACTACAGAATGTCTACAAAACCCATAGAGCAAAGAAAGTAAACAACAGAGATTTTAGTTAAAAAGTGATTTTATTGATATAATACACCTTTCTTTTCTTTTTCCCTTTCTCGTCTTCTTCTTCGTTTTTTATCTTTTGAAAACCATAAGTGATAAAATGATTATCGTACCAAAAATGCAAATCATTATACAGTGTATATTTCACCTCATCCTTTGATTTTGTGGTGTTGACCAACTCGGCTTTTCTTTCAGAAATCACCTTACCTTCCGAAGAATAAGCTATAGATTTTATTTGAGAACCAGTACTATACATCATTTTTATAGCCATGCCATCAATCCCTACACGAATAAATTGCGTTACCGCAAAAGGCTTGCTGTCTAGCCACATTTCAAATGCATTGCTCCAAGCCAACGTACCATCTTTTTTATAAGAAGCTATTGCTGCATGTGAATATTGATAGCCGTCAAAAACCTGACGACTTCTGGTAACCATTCTTCCGTTCGCATCAGTAGTAGTATAGGTTTCCGTGCGATAAGTTGCATAAAAAAACTCAGCAATAACAAAATATTTACCCTCAACTTCTATCACATCGTGTAAAGTTGCTCTACAATTAACGAACAATTCTTCCCCTTTCTCTTCAGCCTTTTCTTGTTTCTTTGCTAATTTATCTTTCCTAATACCAGATGCTTCTACAAAATTTTTAAGATCTAAGAAGTTTGTATACTTAATGTATTCAACTGTTCTGTCATTTAACTTCGCAAAATACAATCCATTGGCATAAACTTTTTTATCCTTGCTAAAGGTTCCTGTCACAATATAGGATCCGTCTGCAACCTTTGTAAAAGTGGCATCTAACAAAATCGTTTCACTTCCGGGTTTGGGTAGTACTAAAAAGTCACCTATTTGATTTCCATTTTCGTCGAATCGATACATATACTTCTCGATGTTTTTCTTTGAAACCTTAGCATCATAACGAAAGAAAATCTCAAAGCCGGCAGGTGTTTTCACCTTTTGCATATCAACGAATGAGAGAGGAAGTTTGGTCTTTTCTTGAGGATTATAGACCGTAATTCTTCCTGTATTTAAATCAAGGGTAAACACGCGCAATTTCCTTTTCAATGTACCCGCTATATAAGCGATATCACCTTCTATAACCCAAGAATTAAACAAAAAACGAGAACCGAAGAAACCGGTAACTTCTTTAATTTCTAGAGTTTGAGGATCTAATTTTTGCAACAAAAACTCTCCAGAGGTATTAGTATAATACATGCTGTAATGAAAACTTTCATCGTTGTACCAAGTTGTGAATCTGTACTTATCTCGATCAGGCTCAGCAACAATGATAGATTTCCTTTTCTTTAAATTTTCATCTAGGGTCTCATACACCGTAAATTCTTGCTTCTTAGTACTTTTCTGCTTATCCGAATACATTACTAAAGCACATTTCTTATTCTCATAAGCTGCCACAGAAAGCGCATCTGTAAAATCTTCATCATATTCTACTCTAATGTTTTGCTGAACTTGAGCATTTAAAGTGCATGCAAAAAAAATCAAAGAGTGCAGAATTCGTTTCATAGAGTATTTTTTTCAAAGATAGAATAATCAATGAACACAGCGGTATATTAGAAAAACTAATGAAACAAAAACAAAAAAGCCTTTCCGCAATTAAGCGAAAAGGCTCCTCGATCAACATTTAATTTATTATTCCATGTCTTGAGATACAGCTACTGCTTTCTCTTCTTTGATACCCGCTAATTCGGCATCAACCAAGATTCTACCACAGTGTTCACAAACAATGATTTTCTTTCTCAAACGAATGTCTAGCTGACGTTGTGGTGGAATTTTATTGAAGCAACCTCCACAAGCATCACGCTGAACTGGCACTACTGCCAAGCCATTGTGAGCGTTTGATCTAACTCTTTTATATGCAATGATTAATCTCTCTTCAATTTGAGATTCTGCTTTTTTAGATTTCTTAGTTAACTCTTCTTCTTCTTTTTGAGTTTCTTCAACGATTTCATCCAACTCTTTTTTCTTGTTCTCTAAATCGTCTTTTCTCATCGCCAATAATTTTTTGGCTTCAGCAACTACTTCTTTCTTTGCATCGATAGTAGCACTATATTCTTTAATTCTTTTCTTAGCCAATTCGATTTCTAAGTTTTGAAACTCAATCTCTTTGGTTAATGAATCGAACTCTCTGTTGTTTCTTACTTTCGCTTGTTGCGCTTCGTACTTTTTGATTAAAGCTTCTGCTTCTTTCATTGTATTTTTCTTAGCAGCAATCTCTTTGTCCATGTTCTTAGCTTCCTCAGAAAGGTTAGCTACTCTGGTTTCTAAACCAATCAACTCGTCTTCTAAATCGCTTACTTCTAATGGAAGCTCGCCTCTTACGATTTTGATTTTATCTATTTTAGAATCAATCTTTTGCAAGTTGTAAAGAGCCAATAATTTCTCTTCTACTGCTACGTCTTTAGATGTTGTTCCTTTTGCCATATTGCTATAAATAGTTTATCGGATTCGTTTTAATATGAGATAAACGGACGACAAAAGTAGGAAATTTTTCCCTAAGAAAATCATAAATTAACTCTTTGGTGAATTTTTCCGCTTCATAATGTCCGATATCAGCAATAACAATTTGATTTTCAGAATCAAAGAACTGATGGTATTTAAAGTCGGAACTCAAAAAAACATCAGCACCAGCTTCAATAGCATCTTGCAATAAAAAGCTACCCGACCCTCCGCAAACGGCAATGCGTTTCACTTTGTCTTTTAAAATGGAGGTATATCGCAGTGAACCTCCGTCAAATGTACTTTTTATTTTATTCAGGAAAGACATCGTATCCTTTTCTACAGCCAACTCCCCTATCATGCCTGAACCTACATCATTCAAACCTCTTTTTGGGGCCAGAATTTGTGTGCTTTTCAACTCCAGAAGCTCACAAATCTTAGCGTTAACGCCATGTTTCACATTGTCTAAATTGGTATGAATAGCATAAACTGCCACGTCGTTTTTAATGGCTTTAGCAACGGCTCTTTCAATGTATGTTTCCCCAGTTAGCTTTTTGAGTCCGGAAAATATGAGCGGATGATGCGCTATCACCAAATTAGCGCCGCAAGCAATCGCTTCGTCAATTACCTCTTCGGTACAATCTAAACAAACTACAGCGCTAGAAATGATGCTGTTTTTATCTCCAATGAGCAAACCGCAGTTATCATACGACTCCTGATAATTCAAAGGAGCCAACTCTTCTAAATATTGAACAATCTCATTTAATCTCATAATTGAGCAATTAAGCGTTTAAACAAAGTGGTTAATTTTGGTTCGGCCTTGTTGGCAATGGCAATAATTTCTTCAAGGGTAACTGGCACAATTTCGCCGTGACAAATATCGGTAACGATGGAGCAAGCAAAACAAGGGAGAGACAAGTGGCGCGCTGCAATAATCTCTGGAATGGTTGACATACCAACAATATCGGCACCAATCACTCTTAAAAACTTATATTCTGCGGGAGTTTCCAACATTGGTCCGGTTACACCTGCATACACCCCGTTTCTTGCTTTTATACTTTCTTCGGCACAAATTACATTGGCCAAGGCTATCATCTTTTTATCGTAAGGCGCACTCATATCGGGGAAACGCGGACCCAGCTCATCAATATTTCTCCCAATCAATGGATTGCCTGGAAAAAGATTGATATGATCGTTAATGATACACAAATCGCCTTTTTCGAAAGCAGGATTCATGCCGCCACAAGCATTAGAAACAAAGAGTTTTTTGATGCCTAACAAATTCATCACGCGCACAGGAAGCACAATATCTTCCATAGAATAGCCCTCATAAAAATGAAAGCGCCCTTGCATAGCCACAATGTTTTTACCGCTCAGTTTACCAAAAATAAGCTTGCCCGAATGGCTCTCTACCTTTGAAACAGGGAAGTTTGGGATTGTGTCGTAAGGAATACTCACACTAACTTCAATTTCTTTCACTAAGCCGCCTAAGCCGGTGCCTAAAATTATTCCGAACTCCGGACTCTCCTTAATTTGCGCACGAATAAAATCGGCTGTACTATTTATTCTTTGTAAGGTATTGGAAGATGGTTTCATCGAAGGATTGTTTTTCGTCGTGAAATTTTATTTGAATAGGAATGTAAAACAAAGGAATGTGCTCTGGAAAAGAAAAAGTAGTGCTGTCTTTAATACGCATCGCATCTTTCTCGGTGGTAAGCATAATTTTTTTGCTAGACAGCATATCATTAAAAGCAGATACAATCTTGTTTTTATCGGCTTCGGTAAAATCGTGATGATCGGGAAACTTTAATTCCACCACTTCACGCGCCGAGTTGTACAAGTAATTTTTAAGCGGCTCGGCATTGGCGATGCCCGTAAACATTAAAATCTTGTAATCGAGTAATTTCGCTTCTATATTGTTTTGCTGTAATGCTTCCGCAGCGGGAGTCAACGCTACCAAAGAAGAATACTCTATATAGGAGAAAAACATTTTTTGGTGAGGCAAAGGCGACACAACCTCTACGAAACGACGTTTCTCCATAGGTGATAATCCTTTAGGAGATTTACTCATAATAATAATGTCGGCTCGCGCTTGTCCGCTCGAAAACTCACGCAAAGTACCACTTGGCAACATATAATCTTTCTCTTGAAAATGGCTGTAATCAATCAACAAAATATTCAATCCGGCTTTCACCCAGCGGTGCTGAAAAGCATCATCCAACAAAATCAAATCAGGAGGATTAGGCAGAGCCAACAATTTATTAATCGCATTCACCCTCTTTTCCCCTACCGAAACCATCACATCGGGGAAGTTGAATTTGAACTGTTTGGGCTCATCACCCGAATTTTGAGCCGATGTTTCGCTATCGAGCAATAAAAAACCTTTGGTCTTTCTTTTATAACCTCGACTCACTGCAGCCACTTTGTATTTATCTTTAAGAAGAGCAATAAGATACTGTATATGAGGTGACTTACCAGTACCTCCCACCGTAATATTCCCAACAGCAATAACTGGCACAGAGAACTGGGTTGATTTAAAAATCTTCCAGTCGAAGAGCTTATTTCTTAGCCAAACTATGGCTCCGTAAGCATAAGAAAAGGGAAGTAAAATCAGTTTAAGGAATAGCATAGGTCTAAGGTACTAAAAATAATTCCCTACTTTTCCTTTCAGTACCCAGATATGTTGATATTTTTGTACTCCTTTTTAGTGAAACGATATGAATAACAATAAAATGAATAATATACTGAGTTTGCAAAAGATGCTGCTTTTAGCCTTGCTAATGGCTGTTTTCGGCTGCGAAATGTCGCCTGCCAAAAATACCAAAGGCGAAAAAACCAATCAAAGCATTAGCGGACAAATTAAAAATGCTGCAGATGAGGCGGTGATTGTGCAGAAAATAACCGACAAAGGAACCTTAGTTTTAGACACCATCGCTTTAGATAAAGAAGGAAATTTCAACATTAAAAACTACTCTGACACCGCTTGGTTTTACCGTTTGGTGCTCAAAAACAAAGGTCACTGGGTGCAAATATTGGTGCACCCCGGCGACAAATTGGTGTTTGGTGCTGATGCCAACAACAAGCTTACTTCTTTCACCATCACTGGAAATCCGAAGGTTGAAGCTTACCAAAAGTACTTAATGAAAGAGATTCAATATAAAAATGTGGCCGACTCTATTCGTTTTGTATACACTGCCGCAAAAAATGAAAACAAAGCACATTTGGTTTTCGATGCTTTAGATGCCCGATACAAAGTGATTTCAAGAGAAATGGAGAAATACTCACTTCAGTTTTTAAGTGAGCAAAAAGACAACTTAGCTTCGTTAATCGTTGCCAACAATGTTGATCAAGAAATCAAAAACAAGGACATCGTTCTTCAAATGATTAAACAAGTGGGGATCACCTACCCTAACCATCCTTATTGGAAAGATTACAACGATAGAATGAGTTCTTTTTACGCCATCAACATCGGTGGAAATGCACCCAATATTTCATTGGTGAATCCAGAAGGAAAGATTTTAAATTTAGATAGCTTGCGTGGACAAGTAGTGTTGATCGATTTTTGGGCAACATGGTGCGGACCCTGCCGCGGCGAAATTCCTTTCTTAAAACAAGCTTATGAAAAATACCATGCAAAAGGATTTGAAATCTTTAGTGTATCTAGCGATAGAGATATTGATGCATGGAAAAGATTCATTGTTGCTCAAGGTATGAACTGGCAGCATGTTATCGAATCGGCCAACGCCGAAGCATCACGAATTTATATGGTAAATAGCATTCCGCGCACGTACTTAATAGATAAAGACGGAAAAATTATCGCCATGAACCTAAGAGGTGAAGCTTTATTGGCTAAATTGGCTGAAGTTGTAAAATAAATCGAATGAAAAGAAGCAAAAGAATTTGTCTGTTCTTACTGGTAATTTCCAATTCACTATTTGCTTATTGGCAACAAGAAGTTAATTACAAAATAGATGTAAAGCTCAACGACGAAAAGCATCAACTCGATGCTTTCATTGAGTTTGAATATGTTAACAACAGCAACGACACACTCACCTTTCTATACATTCACCTTTGGCCCAACGCCTACAAAAACACCCAAACTGCTTTAGCCAAGCAAGTACTTAGCAATGGCGAAGTGGAATTGAATTACGCAACATCTGCAGAAAAAGGAAAAATTGATAGTTTAGATTTTAAAGTGAATAATGTAAGTGCAAAATGGACTTACTACAACAAACAAATAGATATTGCTAAGCTAGAACTTAACCAGCCTTTACTTCCTCACCAAAGCATTAAAGTAAGCACTCCTTTTCGTGTTAAAATTCCTTCAGGAAAAATTTCGCGTTTAGGCCACATAGACCAAACCTACCAAATCACACAATGGTACCCTAAACCAGCGGTTTACGATGCCAATGGATGGAATCCCATGACCTATTTAGATCAAGGTGAATTTTATTCTGAATATGGTTCGTTTGATGTTAAAATCACGCTTCCCGAAAACTATATTGTAGGTGCCACGGGAGATTTACAAGGTGAAAGCGCTCAACAAGAAACAGAATGGTTAAACTACCGAATCAACGACACCAAAGACAAACTGAAAAAAGCCAAAGAAGGCTATTGGTACGATGTATTCAATCGCAGAAACGACACAACCGCCACCGCATCGAGCAAGCATTTTAAAACTTTAGAATACCATCAAGAAAACGTGCACGATTTTGCATGGTTCGCCAACAAAGAATGGAATGTATTGCAGGGAGAAGTGCTTTTGCCTCGTTCTAATAGAAAAGTGAAAACATGGATCATGTTTACCGATGCACAATCGAAATTGTGGCAACACGCTTTAGAATATGTGCACGACGCTACTTACAACTATTCATTATGGAATGGCGAATACCCATACAAGCATGTAACTGCTGTTGATGGCGCTTTATCGGCTGGTAGCGGAATGGAATACCCAAATATTACAGTGATTGGCGAAACCAGCAGCAGCATGTCGCTAGAAGAAGTGATTATGCACGAAATTGGTCACAATTGGTTTTACGGCATATTGGGTAGCAACGAACGTCGCTATGCGTGGATGGATGAAGGCATCAACTCATTCAATGAAATGCGTTACATGATGCAGAAATTCCCAAACAAGAAAATATCTGATTTTATCTTCTCGGAAGCCAAAATAATTCTTCGTCAGAACGACGCACCGATGAGCGAAGTGTACCACCAAATGTATTTATACAATACGGTGAAAGGTTTAGATCAGCCGTTAAATTTGACTTCTGCTCAATACACCGACTTCAACTACGGCAGTATCGTTTATTCAAAATCGGCAGTAATTCTATATTATTTGTTCAATTATTTAGGCGCCGAAGAATTCGACTATTGTATGAAAATGTATTACAATCAATGGAAATTCAAACATCCGCAACCACACGATTTTGAAGCTATTTTTAAAGCAAATACCAAGAAAAACTTAGATTGGTTTTTCAACGATTTAATCAATACCACCAAGGTTATCGACTACGCCATTCTCTGTACCGAAAACAAAAACGACTCTATTTACATCACGGTAAAAAATTTTGGGGAGGTGTCTAGTCCGGTTTTAATCTCTTGCCAATTAGAAGACAAAACCATTGCTGAATATTGGTTTGAAGGATTCAAGGGAACACAAAAACTAAAAATACCAGCAGGCAGCTTCGATGAAATCATCATCGACGCCAAGCATTGCATTCCCGAAATCAATCGTTCTAACAACATCATACGCACCAAAGGAATTTTAAGAACCAGCGAACCATTGCGCTTCATGCTTGTTAGCAGCATGGAAAATCCGAAATACAACAACCTTTATTTTATTCCGGCAATTGCATACAACTACAACGACAAATTCATGTTCGGCGGCATTTTTCACAACACACAGTTTCCAACTAAAAACTTAAGATTTGAGTTGGCTCCACTCTACTCTACGCAATCGAAAAAGCTAACAGGATATGGCGATATTTCTTATTTCTTCAGAAAACCTTTACCATTTTTAAGTAGCGCTGAAATTGGTGTAAAAGGCCGACAATATCAATCGAGAGAATACAAAAATATTCATGCTCAATTTCAAAAATGGGAAACTTACATTCATCTTACTTTCAAAAAAGTTAATGCACGTTCTCCTTATTTAAATGAAATTCATTTGCGACAAATCAACACCAACAATCAGTTGATTGTTGGTGAAGGATTACAAGATACGTGCATGAAATATTTTGAAGCAAAACACACTTTAACCAGAAAACACGCTTTGAATTCTTTTGTGGTGAATAGTATTTTTCAGAACGGACCAGATTTCTCAAAAATAGCAATAGATGCAGATTTTAAATTTAGAATCAATAAAAAAGGTCAGTTCTTTAAATTGCGCTTTTTTGGTGGTTACTTCATCGACCCCACCGAAATCATCAACCAACAGTTTACTTTGCGAGGACATCGAGATGAAGATTATTTATTCGACGAGACATTCTTGGCACGTAATCAATACAACAAAGGCAACTTCTTAACGCAGCAGTTTTATATGGCCGATGGAGGATTTAAAACCGGACTCTTCTCACAATTCATTTATGCAAAAGAATGGATGACCACCTTGAATGCTTCGATTGATTTACCTTTAAAATTCTTGAGTGTTTATGGCGACTTAGGAAGTTCAGATGGAATAATAAACAATAGCGATAAAAAATATATGTACGATGCCGGTATTCGATTGTCTGTTTACAAAGACATTGCTCAAGTGTTTTTCCCAGTACTCATGTCGGAAGAAATTCGCAATCCTTACGACCAAGATGGATACGCATATTTGCAAAGAATTCGTTTTACTATTAACTTCTCCAAAATTAACCTCTTGTATCAAATTAAAAAGATGTAATGAGCAGCGGTAAAAAAATATATTTTCTTTCTGATTTCCACTTGGGAGTACCTACTGCCGAAAAGAGTTTAGAGCGCGAGAAACAAATTATTCGTTTTTTAGATTCGATTAAAAACGATGCCTCAGATATTTATTTGGTTGGCGACATTTTCGATTTCTGGTTTGAGTACAAAACTGCTGTACCTAAAGGTTTTATTAGGCTCTTAGGGAAACTTGCAGAACTATCTGACAATGGCATTAAATTGCATCTTTTCACTGGAAACCACGACATGTGGATTTTTGATTACATCCCAAATGAAATAGGAGCTACACTATACAGAAAGACTTTTGAATTAACCTTGAATGGCAAAAGCTTCTTAATAGGACACGGCGACGGATTGGGCCCAGGCGACCGCTCATACAAATTAATGAAATGGTTTTTCGCCAGTAAAATCTGTCAGTTCTTGTTCGCCAGAATTCACCCCAACTTAGGCATGGGCATCGCTAATTTCTGGTCGAGAAAAAGCAGAATGGCCAACCAAATTCGCGATCAATATTATTTAGGTGACGACAAAGAATTCATCACCATTTATTGCAACGACACCTTAAAAACAAAACATTACGATTTCTTCGTTTTTGGCCATCGTCATTTGCCTTTAGATGTTTTACTGAGCAACAAAAAATCGCGCTACATCAACCTTGGCGAATGGGTAGTTAACCCTCATTATGCTGTTTGGGATGGAGAGGAGATGAATTTGATGAAGTGGGAGTAGAACTTCACAATTTACACAACCAATTTTTTTCAAGTCGTGGGCCACTATCTGTCCTCCTGAGGTACCCCGAAGGAACTATTGTCCTGCACTTCAAAAATTTAGTTAACAATTTATCTCCATCTTCTTAGTAAAGGGGTAAATTGAGAGTCAGTGACGCCTATGACATTAGTTCCTTCGGAGTACCTCAGGACGACAGTTACAGAGGCGGCGGTGATATTATCTCTGAAAAAATCTTCAGTACTTTTCAATATTTCCTAACAACTTCCCTTTATCCTTTCATCTTTCAAAAGAACACCGTATTTTTGCGGCTCACATTGAAATAATAAAAACTTATATATGAAAAGAGACCAAGTTATTTTCGACCTTATTACTAAGGAAAAACAACGCCAATTGAGCGGAATCGAATTGATCGCATCTGAAAACTTCGTGAGCGAGCAAGTGATTAATGCTATGGGCAGCATTTTAACCAACAAATATGCTGAAGGACTTCCGGGCAAAAGATACTACGGTGGTTGCGAAGTTGTAGATGAAATTGAGCAATTGGCTATCGATCGTTTGAAACAATTATTCGGTGCTGAATGGGCTAACGTTCAACCTCACTCTGGTGCGCAAGCAAATGCGGCAGTTATGTTAGCAGTTTTGAATCCGGGTGATGCAATTCTTGGTTTCGATTTATCTCATGGCGGACACTTAACGCACGGTTCTCCGGTGAACTTCTCTGGTAAATTATACAGACCAAATTTCTACGGTGTTGAAAAAGAAACTGGAAGAGTTAGCATTGAAACTATCGCTAAAAAAGCACACGAAGTAAAACCTAAATTAATTATTGCGGGTGCTTCTGCTTACTCTAGAGACTGGGATTACAAATCAATGAGAGCTATTGCCGATGAAGTTGGCGCTTTATTGATGGCCGATATTTCTCACCCTGCAGGTTTAATTGCTAAAGGTTTATTAAACAATCCAATGGAACATTGCCATATCGTAACTACTACTACTCACAAGACTTTAAGAGGTCCGAGAGGTGGTGTTATCATGTTGGGTAAAGATTTCGAAAATCCGATGGGACAAAAAACGCCTAAAGGAGAATTGAAAAAAATGTCGGCATGTTTAGATGGCGCTGTTTTCCCTGGAACTCAAGGCGGACCGTTAGAGCACGTTATTGCGGCGAAAGCAATTGCTTTTGGTGAAGCGTTGACTGATGAGTATGGCGACTACATCAAACAAGTACAAAAAAATGCATCTGTAATGGCTGCTGAGTTGGTAAAACGCGGATTTGAAATCATCTCTGGCGGTACAGATAACCACTCTATGTTGATCGACATGCGTTCTAAAGGCATCAGCGGAAAAGATGCTGAGGCAGCTTTGGGCCACGCACACATCACAGTAAACAAAAACATGGTTCCTTTCGATGATAAATCTCCATTCGTTACTTCAGGTATTCGCGTAGGTACTCCGGCTATCTCTTCAAGAGGTGTTAAAGAAGGAGAAATTGTGAAAATCGTTGAGTTTATCGATGCAGCTATCGAGAACAGAGACAACGCAGCGAAATTAGCACAAATCAAATCTGATGTAACAGAAATGATGAGCAGCTATCCTTTGTTTGCACAAGAGGCTTTGGTATAATATCCAATAAATAGAAATGGAAAATCCGGTGTTAATAGCACCGGATTTTTTGTTGAAATATAGGACAATAGTTCCTTCGGGGTACCTCAGGATTGTAGAAGTTTAATATTTCGTTGACAAAATTGTTATATAAGAAACCAATTTTGTTATGCGCATAAATACCTACGATTTAACCCTAGAAAGAAATTACTTACAGAAGTATCAATTTCTAATAGAAGAATATGAATTAATAAAACAAGGAAATCATCCTGAAATCAGGTTTGTTCAAGACTTTTATAAAGCGCATGACACCCCGTAATTTCAAATTTTGCGAAGCGAATTTGAAATCCTCATTTTAGCGATTTTTAATCGCGATAGTAATACTTTAAAAATTGAGTGTCGGCATTATAAATGCCTAAAAAAAGATTTCAAATTCGCTTCGCAAAATTTGAAATTACTACATAGTGGCATTCCGCATTTCCTCCTACAACGACGAATACCTCCCCTTCAAATACGCCAAATACTTTTTAAAATCAGAGTTAAACTTTGTTCTAAATTCCTCTTCAAAAACATTTTGCTCTTCGCGGTACATCATGTAAGTGAGAAAGAATGTGTTGTTGGCGGTAAAATCGGGTGATAATACTTTTTTGAACTTCGCTTTATCGTAAAAAGAGATGGTGTCTGCATTCATTAATATCTCGTGAATCAATTTGATTTTTTGCAGATTTTTTGTGGCTGTATCTAGCTGTTTAAAAGAAGAGCTGACATATAAATTCTGCAGTAAATCTAAGCCCTTCAACACATGATTGGAATATTTTTCGATATCGCCAATATGTCCGATATAATCGCTCATCTCCTTCGACTCCACCCCATACTTGTATTTCAAAAACAACACTGCCCCTTGGTCGCCCACGAAGGTGGCCAAATTCTCGTTGTACTCCACGCTATCCTTAATATACAAAGTACCATGCGTTAGTTCGTGAATAATGAGTCGGGCTATTTTACCTGGTTCATCTTTTAAAATTTCAGATAAGATAGGGTCTTTAAACCAACCTAATGTCGACCACGCTTTTGCGGTTCCCAACTCGGTATCTAAGCCCATTTCTTTCAAACTCTCTTCTTCTTTTTGTGCTCTTTCTTTGCTGAAAAACCCTTTGTAAGTAAACTTGCCTAAAAATGAAAAATGCCATTCGTAAGGCTTCATTTCGTAAGGATCGCACGCCGTTACAACATACATGGCTGGCTTTCCTTTTTGATCGTAAACTTCGGTATAATTATCACTTTCATTGATGCCTAAAGAATCAACCGCAAACTTTCTAATTTCTTGAATGAGCAACAATTTAGGCTTGAGCGAATCGGGAAAAGTAGAATCGGCAAGTACCTCGGCAATGGGACGAGCATTGTTTACAATGTGTAATTGTCCAACACCCTGTCGGATGCCATAAACAATAACACTGCAATTCAATACGCAAAACGCAGAGATAATAACAACGACTATAATGATGATTTTTTTGAACACTGATCAAAGATAAATAAAAACCCCTGCTATTTAAAGACCAGGAAGGAAGAGAGGAAAGGACAGAATAGCAGGGGTTTAGCTGGATTTAATAAAAGAACTAACACGATTATTTACATATATAAGACTCCAATATATTAATTGAGTTGCCTGACTTTTTAAAAAAAATTTTTTTGTACTTTGCTGAGGTGAATGAAAACAGCAAAAATTTCTTAGTCTACCGCTCCTCTGCCGGCTCGGGTAAAACCTTCACTTTGGTGAAAGAATACTTGGCTATTTTATTGCAAAAAGACAGCGTTTTTTCTTTCAAACATATCTTAGCCATCACCTTTACCAACAAGGCGGCCAACGAAATGAAAGAAAGGGTTTTGCATACTCTACACTCCTTTGCAGGCAATGAAATTTTAGCGGGCGGAGAAAAAACCATGATGGATATTCTCAAAAAGGAATTGATTAAAGGAGAGGAATATATTCGCGAAAAATCAAGAGAAATTGTTACTGCTGTTTTACACAACTATGGCGACTTCAACATTACCACCATCGATAAATTCATGTTGAAAGTGGTGCGCGCTTTTGCCCACGATTTAAAATTACCCATCAATTTCGAGATAGAATTAGACGACAAAACTTTGGTGTCGAATGCCGTTGATCAACTGTTGATGAAAGTGGGCGAAAACGAAGAACTTACCAACGCTCTCATTAAATATTCGAAGCACCAAACCGAAGAAGAAGAATCATGGAATATAGAAACCCGTTTGAAAGAAATTGCGCCACAACTGCTGAAAGAACAGGGTTACCGACACATTCAAAAATTAAAAACCTTCACCCTTTCGCACTTCATTGAACAAAATAAACTGCTTACAGAAAGCATTAAGGTGTACGAAAAAAAACAAGTGAAAATCGCTAAAGAAGCCTTAGCTAAAATTGCTTCAAAAGGCTTGATGGGTGATGAATTCGCTTCGGGCAAGAACGGTATCTTTAGTGCCTTAAAAAAATTAAACAAAAAAGATTTTCAAGAATTTAGGAAGTCGGGAGGAGTTAAAAATGTGCTAAATGACAACTGGCACAAAAAAGACACAAGCAGCAGCGACAAGCAGAAGATAGATGAGATTAAAAATGAGTTGGCTAACTTAGTCAACAACTCTGTAGCACTCTACGATCAAGAGAATGGAGAATACGAACTCAATCTACTCATTAGCAAGAATCTCTTTGCTTTAGCTTTATTGAATGAAATTGAAAAAATCATTGATGACCTACGCAACGAAAGAAATTTCGTGCATATTTCTGAGTTCAACAAGAGGATTCTCGACATTGTTTTGTCGCAACCTATTCCTTTTGTGTATGAGAGAATTGGGGAAAGATTTCAGCATTATTTAATAGATGAGTTTCAAGACACATCAATCTTGCAATGGCAAAATATTTTGCCGTTAATTGATAACTCTTTGGCATCAGGACACCAGAATTTACTGGTGGGAGATGCCAAACAAGCCATCTATCGTTTTAGAGGTGGCGATGTAGAGCAATTCGCTAAAATGGGCGACGCATCGCTACAATACGACAATCCTTTAATTCAAGAACGCGTTGACTCTATCAATCGAAATTTTGAAGAAAAAATATTGAGTGAGAATTTCCGCTCAACCAAAAACATTATCGCCTTTAACAATGGTTTTTTCGAGAAAGTAAAAAACATACTTCCCGCTCATTTAAAAGAATATTACAAAGATTATTTTCAAAAAAATTCTTTTGCCAAAGAAGGCGGCTTCGTTCATGCCGAGCAAATTTTAGCTACAAAGAACGATGAGTTTCACGCCGAAGTGATGCAGCATATTCAAGGTGTTATTGCCGATTGTTTGCAAAGAGGTTACCAATACAGCGACATCGCTATTTTAACGCGCACCAACAGTATCGCCAGCAATATTGCCGATGAATTGATGAGTGTGGGTATTCCGGTAGTATCATCAGAAAGTTTGTTGTTGTACAAAAATCCGCATGTAGATGTATTGATTTCATTGCTTCAACTTTCTTTTCAACATCAAAACAAAGCAGCGCTTATCAAAGTGATTCGAGGTTTACACAACATCGGCAGTTTGGGTATCGACTTTCACGAAGAGTTAGAAAAATACAGTTTGCATCCCGAATTATTGCTGCAAACACTGCAAGAAAAAGGCGTTTCTATTCACGATTTATCGCACGTATCCTTGTATGAATTGGTGCAGTTGTGGGCATTGAAACTAAATATTCCCATTGCCAACAATTACCTCATTCAATTTTTCGATATGGTGATTAGCTTTGGCGTGCAAAACGGTCCGGATTTAGGCAGATTTTTAGAATGGTGGAATGAAAATCACACTAAGTTTTCGGTACAAGTAAGCGAAGATGAAAACGCGGTAAAACTAAGTTCTATACACAAAGCAAAAGGATTAGAATACCCTATTGTGATTTTGCCTTTTAGTGCACAAAAAATCTACCAGTCAGAAAGAGATCATATTTGGATTGACAATAAAAACGAAGAATTGCCAACTGCTTACATCAACCTAAAAGACACTTTGGAAGAAACCGATTTTTCAAAAGAATATGAGGAAGAGCGAAATAAAATATTACTCGACACCATCAATGTTTTGTACGTTGCTTTTACAAGGCCGAAAAACGAAATGTACATATTCACTTTAAAGGCAAAAGGAGAAAAATTCAATACTGTACAAGATATACTAACATTGCTTTTTGAAGGAGAATCGGTGGTGCATGAAGAAGGTGTTAAGGGAATCAAGAAAAAACAAGAAGCAAACAACGACGAAAGTTATCATCCACAGATTAAGCATCATTCTAATTGGCGAGAAAAAGTACAAATTAGCAAGCAAGCCCCCACGATATGGGATGGAGTGAGTCCGAAAGAATACGGCAACATCATTCACACCCTACTCGCCAAACTCAATTACGCATCAGAATTAGACAAAGTATTGAAAGAAGCCTATGCAGAAGGTTTAATCAACGAAGAACAAGTGTTGAGTTTAAAAGAAAAGCTTGAAAACATTATTACTCAACAAGAAATCGCCTTCCTTTTCGAGCCAGGCATAAGCATCAAACAAGAACAAGAAATTATAAGCGACAAAGGCGAATTCAGTCGGCCCGATAGAGTTATAGAAAAAAACGGAGAGCTATTTATCATCGACTTTAAAACCGGTGAAGAAAGTGAAAAACACCGCAAACAGCTTGAAAAATATGAGGTTTTACTTTATCAAATACATGGTAAAAAAGCCAAAAGCTATTTGCTGTACATCGAAAAAAATAAAATAATAGCATTGTAAAGCAACCCTTTTTTATACCTTCGTCTTATCAGCTGAGACTTTCTATATTTAGTTTATGAACCAAATATTTACACAACTATTCGTACTGTTACTGGCTACTTCATTAACTCTATTTTCTTGCAGAAAAGACAGAGAAGGATTAGCCGACACCGATACATCTTTAGCTCAAAAATACTCTACCATAGAACAAAGCAACAACGACTTAGATGCTTTAGCAAGCGAAATAGTTTACACTAAAAACACTTCATTAAAGACCAATGAGACCAGTGATGCTCTTTTGAGCTGTGCCACTATTGATTTCAACTATAAATCAAATGACTCTATAAATGCCGAAGTGAATTTTGGCGACAACAACTGTTTGTGTAACGATCAAAAATACAGAAGAGGGAAAGTGAAAATTGTTTATGGGAAAGCGAGCAAATCAATTTCATTAAGCACCGAAAACTACTATGTTAACAACAACAAAATTGAAGTAAGTAGAAATTTAAAATACATTCTTCCTACTTATTTTGTGATTAACGCCTCTGCCTCTATCACTTTCGCAGATAGCAGCCAAACCATTACAGAAAATTCAACAAGAACAATCAATTGGACAGAAGGCAGCAGCACCAGCAGCGATAAAACAGATGATGTATTCCTAGTGTCGGGCACTGGAAGCGGTGTTAATCACAATGGAGAAAATTATACTGTAAACATCGCATCACCACTAAAAAGAACTGGTGATTGTTCGTATATCAGAAGTGGAAAAATAGAAATTAAGCCAGGCAATAAATTGGCTCGTGTAATAAATTTTGGCGATGGTGATTGTGATGATATCGCTACGATTTCTATTGGAAAATACTCGAAAATTATTGCCTTGAAATAATTGTTTTTTTGAGCTCTCAAAAAATTTATCTAAAAAATTAGGCAACCCGTCTTTTCATCTCGCCGTCTTATCGACAAATAACAAAACTTTTAATTTACCCTTATTATGAAAACGACAAAATTCTTAAAAACCGGATTAATAGCTTTTACAGCTTTAGGATTAACATTAAGTTCTTGCAAAAAAGATAAAGATGAAAGCACTACTGCTGCAGAAAACTACTCTGTATCTGAAAATGCTAATAACGACTTAGATGCTATTGGCGACCAAGCAGAAACACCTGGTGTAGGAGGAAAAAGTCTTAAAGTAGATGACTTAGGAGGAATTTTATCTGATTCAGTAGTGATAACTAAAACGAAATCAAACGATACTACTAAATACTGCTTAGATTTTGGAACAGGCTACCTTTGTAAAGATGGTAAAACAAGAAAAGGTAAAGTTTACTTAATAAGAAAAGGAGAGCCTTTCATTGCAGGTACAGTTAGAACAATCACCACAGAAGATTATTACGTAAATGGAAATAAAGTAGAAGGTACAAGAACAGCCACTTTAACGCAAACTTTACCGTCGGCTCCAACATGGCACATAGTAGGCGACATTACAGTTACATTAACTAGCGGTGATGTTGTTAGCGGTTCTACCGACAGAACAAGAGTTTTTTCTGCTGGATATTCAACATTAGCTGATTTCAGCGACGATGAATTCACATATACAGGAACAGCATCAAAAACAAAAGCGAGTGGTGAAGATATCGACGCAAAAATAACTACAGCATTAGTTTACAAAGTAAGTTGTCGTGAGTTTGTGAGTGGTGTTTTAGAAATCACACCAACTGGTAAACAAACCAGAGTGATTGATTTTGGAACAGGTTCTTGCGATGAAACAGTAACAGTGACTGTGGGTAAATACTCAAAAACATATACCTCTAAAAAGTAATTAAGATTTTCCCCGCATATATTTAGGTTGGCCCCTTGTGAGAAATTGCAAGGGGCTTTTTTTATGGCGCTCGTCTCCAGACGAGTGACTTTCTTTTGTGGCAATT
>JBMTCG010000033.1:0-24300 GCA_049430665.1 Flavobacteriales bacterium
CGTACATTAGTGGTATGGATTTACAAGCAAGAAAAATACAGCTTATTCAGTTCCTAGCCCTTACCACCAGTGAAGCTTTGGTAGAGAAAGTGGAAAAACTGATTCAAAAGGATAAAACTGATTTTTGGGATGAACTTTCACCCGAACTACAGTCGGCTATTGAGAAAAGCATCGCACAAGCGAATAGCGGAAAACTTATTCCACATGAAGAAGTAATGAAGAAGTACAGCCAATGGGTGTAAAGAAAGTATTTTGGACACCCGATGCCGAGCGTACTTTTGGCAATGTGATTGATTTTATTTTGGTACAATGGACTGGCAAAGAAGTCAAAAAGTTTACCGCAGCTACTAAAAAAGTCGTTACTCAAATTGCAAAGAATCCCAAAATGTTTGTTAGTTCTGAAAGCAAGCATATTAGAAAAGCAGTTATCACTAAACACAATTCTCTCTACTATCAAGTAAAAAAAGATTCTATTCATCTGCTTATCTTTTGGGATAACAGAAAAGACCCTGAGTATAATATTTACAAGTAGCTTCAATCTTTACATGAAACCCGATATTTCTTCGCGCGAACACATTGAACTTTTGGTAAACACTTTTTATCAAAAAGTACAGACTGATGATGTGATTGCTCATTTTTTCAATGATGTTGCACAAGTAAATTGGGAAAAACATTTGCCCAAAATGTACGACTTTTGGGATTCCATTATTCGCAATCAGCACAACTATCATGGGAGTCCGATGCCCGTTCATGTAGCATTAAGCGAAAAATCACAAATGAAAAAAGAACATTTCGAAAGATGGCTGCAACTTTTCAATGCCACTTTAGATGAATTGTTTGAAGGAGAAAAAACGGAATTAGCGAAGACAAGAGCGCTGTCGATAGCGACGGTGATGGAGATTAAAGTTTATCGTTAGTATTGTGTGCTCTACTTGTTCATCATTCGGGTTAAAGTCTACTTCGCTATAATCACAACTTCAACGCGTCTATTTGCTTCTGCCTCTGCTTCGTTATTTGGCGCTGGGTAAATCATGTATCGATTTCCAAATCCTTTATTGTCTAATCTGCTGCTGCGAATTCCTTTGTTCATTAAAAACATTTGCACGCGATGTGCGCGCGCTTCTGATAGGTTTTGGTAGTAGTCGCTGTTGGGCACTCCCGGACCGTTTACGTGTCCGTTAATGCTTATGCGCACCGTTGGATTTTTTTTGAGGAACAAGGCCAATTCATCTAATTCTTTCGTTGCGCTGTAATCTAAAAATACATCTTGTTCGGCAACGAATCTTACGTGCTTGAGAATGTAAACTTGTCCGGTATCTAAATTTGCAATTCCATCTTTCAAGCTAAAATCTTTTTTCTTTTTCACTTCGCTTGATGTGGTGTTTGCAACAACATTGTTTTTATAAATCAATGATACTTTGGTTGGTGTGGCGCTTTCAATGTGCAGTAAAAACTGAGTGTTTGCGCCAACAAAAATTTCTGGTTTGTCGTGTTTGTGAAAAGAACGCAAACAATTGTCGCAAAGACATCTTCCGGTTCTCATAGCCAAATCCATCATGGCTGGAGTGATTTCTATAACGCTTTCGTTGGTGAGAAGAGGAAGAATTTTTCCTGCTGAAATTTCTGAGCATGAAGTGCTTTTTTCATAGAGTTGATACACAGCATCTTTGTTTTGAACGATGATGCTTAATCTATCTTTTGATGAAGTAAAAGTGTACCAACCACTGCTCAAAACAGAATCATTTACACCTATTGATTTTGGTGAGGTGCAATCGCTTTGCGCGCGCAAAGCGAAGGGTAAGATCAGTAGTATGTAGAGGAGGTTTTTCATTGGTTTAGTTTAGGGTTTGATGTTTAGGACAATCATTATCTCACATTGTCTGAACACGATTACTTGATTATTAGATTAACAGGATTGTTTTTTGGCTCAACTAATTTTTTGTTGTAAACCCTCTTAAATTCTAAACTTTTAGCTCCAAAGTTAATTAATAATCCATCGGCAATATTGTATGCTTCGCAATAGTTTATTGCTTGTGCTTTATGCACGTCTTCTAATTTTTCAAGGGCTTTTAATTCTACCATTACTTTATCTTCTACAAAGAAATCTACTCTGCGCGTACCTATGTCTATACCATCATAAAAGATTGTCATTTCCATTTCTCTTTGAAACTCTAAACTCTGCTTTTGCATTTCAATTGCCAACGCCCTTTGATAAATTACTTCTTGAAAACCATTGCCAAGAGCAGAATGAACTTTCATTGCACAACCGATGATTTTCCTTGTTATATCATTTATGTCAATAATCTTGTCCATCTTCTAATCTAGAAAATCGTGTTCTGACATTTTTTTAATAATTCAAATTCGGCGACAACCATTTCTCAATATACGCAATCGATTGTTTTTTGCGATTGGCATAATTCTCTACTTGGTCTCTTTCAATTCTTCCGATACCAAAATATTTACTTAATGGATGAGCGAAATACCAGCCGCTTACAGATGAAGCAGGATACATCGCCAATGAATCGGTTAAAGTGATTCCAGTATTTTTTTCGGCATCTAACAATTTAAAGAGCGTCCATTTTTCGGTGTGGTCGGGACACGCTGGGTAGCCCGGCGCCGGACGAATTCCTTTGTATTCTTCTTTGATTAAATCGTCGTTCGATAGTTGCTCTGTTGCAGAATATCCCCATACTTCTTTACGCACTTTTTCGTGCATAAATTCTGTGAATGCTTCTGCCAATCTATCGGCCAATGCTTTCAACAAAATAGAACTGTAATCGTCGTGATCTTTTTCAAAACGTTCGATGTGGGCTTCAATTCCTAGGCCTGCTGTTACTGCAAATCCGCCCATGTAATCTTTCAACCCCGTTTCTGTAGGCGCAACGAAATCGGCTAGCGACATGTTGTATTCACCAGCCGCTTTTTTGCTTTGCTGACGCATCATGTGGTGTTTAGCAATCACTTCGGTTCTGCTTTCATCACTGTAAATTTCAATATCATCGCCTACGGAGTTAGCAGGCCATATACCAATTACAGCTTTGTTGGTTAACCATTTTTCTTGTACCAATTGTTGCAGCATTTTTTGCGCGTCGCTAAATAATTTTTTGGCCTCTGCACCTACAACTTCGTCTTCTAAGATGCGTGGAAACTTACCATGCAATTCCCAAGTTTGGAAGAAGGGTGTCCAATCGATATAATCCACAATTTGTGATAACGTTACATCTTCAATCACCTTTACGCCCAAAAATTTTGGTTTGTGAATGTCTTCAGCTTTCCATTCAATAGGGAATTTATTGGCCTGTGCTTCTTCTAAAGAGATGGTATCTTTTTGTGCTTTTTTCTTTGCGTGATTTTCTCTCATGCGAATATATTCTTGCTGAATATCTTCTACATATTTTTGTTTGCCGTCACCTAATAGTGAATTGGCAACGGTTACAGCGCGTGATGCATCAAGCACGTGCACCGCTTGTCCGTTGGTATAATTCTGCTCAATCTTAACAGCAGTATGTAATTTAGAAGTAGTAGCACCACCAATCAACAATGGAATAGTGAAACCTTCGCGTTGCATTTCTTTGGCAACATAAACCATTTCGTCTAATGAAGGAGTAATCAAACCGCTCAAACCAATAATATCTACATCGTGTTTTTTTGCTTCCGCTAAAATTTTGTCGCAAGAAACCATTACACCAATATCGATGATTTCGTAGTTGTTGCAAGCAAGTACAACGCCCACGATGTTTTTACCAATATCGTGCACATCGCCTTTCACGGTAGCCATTAATATTTTACCTTGTTTTTTGGCAGCTTCCGATTTATCTGCTTCTAAGAAAGGAAGCAAATAGGCAACGGCTTTTTTCATTACACGCGCACTTTTTACCACCTGAGGTAAGAACATTTTTCCGCTACCGAATAAATCACCCACTACGTTCATACCGTCCATTAGCGGACCTTCAATAATGTGTAACGGACGTTTGTAAGTTTGTCGGGCTTCCTCCACATCAATCTCCACGAAATCGGCAATACCTTTTACCAATGCGTGTTCCAAACGTTTTTCTACTGTGTCACTTCTCCAAGCATCGTCTTGTTTTTTCTCTTTTCCACCACCTTTAACCGATTCGGCAAACTCCATCAAACGCTCAGTAGCATCGTCTCTTCTGTCGAGTAAAACATCTTCAACACGTTCTAATAATTCTTTATCGATATCGTCGTACACTTCAATCATTGCAGGATTAACGATACCCATATCCATACCTTCATTGATGGCATGATACAAGAAAGCAGAGTGCATTGCTTCACGCACAGGATTGTTACCGCGGAAAGAGAACGATACGTTACTCACGCCACCGCTAACGTGCGCTGCTGGTAGGTTTTCACGCACCCAACGCGTAGCTTTAAAGAAATCGATGGCATTTTTTCTATGCTCATCCATACCTGTAGCAACAGGGAAAATATTTAAATCGAAGATGATATCTTGCGGCGCAAATTTAACTTTCGGTCCGGTTAAAATATCGTATGAACGTTGCGTAATTTCTACTCTGCGTTCGTAATTGTCGGCTTGTCCGATTTCATCAAAAGCCATCACAATCACCGCCGCACCGTACTTCTTAATTTGCTTAGCTTCCCAAATGAAACGTTCTTCACCCACTTTAAGCGAGATAGAATTCACGATACATTTACCTTGCACACATTTCAAACCTTCTTCAATGATTTCCCATTTTGAGGAGTCGATCATGATAGGCACTTTAGAAATATCGGGTTCGGCAGCAATTAAATTCAAGAAGCGTTTCATGCTTTCAACGCCATCAATCATACCTTCATCCATGTTGATGTCGATGACTTGCGCACCGCCTTCTACTTGTTCACGCGCAACGGCTAAAGCTTCATCAAATTTTTCTTCTTTGATGAGGCGCAAGAAAGCTTTAGAACCAGTTACGTTGGTACGCTCACCAACGTTAACGAAATTCAATTCGGGAGTAACAACTAATGGCTCTAAACCGCTCAAACGAAGAGGAGGGTAGTTGTGCCATTTGTATTGGTATTTGCCTTTGTAATCGGGATGGATGGACATATTTTTATTTTTTATTTTTTTCAAATTTAGTGCGTCATTGCGAGGAACGAAGCAACCTCATGATGCACTTGATAAGGTTGCTTCGGAGTACCTCGCAATGACGAGCTGGGTTTATGCTTCTTCAAAATTCAATTTAATTACTGGTCGTGGTTTATACTGCGCAGCAAGTTCAGCAATCGCTTTAATGTGCGCAGGAGTAGTACCACAACAACCACCAATAATATTCATCAAGCCTTTGTCTAAAAACTCTTTGATTTGTTTTTGCATATCGCTTGGTGATTCGTCGTATTCGCCCATTTCGTTTGGTAAACCAGCGTTTGGATGCGCGCTAATACCAAATGGAGTGTTAGAAGCCAACACCTCTAAATATGGTCTCATCATGCTTGCGCCAAGTGCGCAGTTGAATCCAACGCTTAGCAAATCCATGTGTGAAACAGATGCTAAAAATGCTTCAGCAGTTTGACCAGAAAGCGTTCTGCCAGATGCATCGGTAATGGTACCAGAAATCATCACAGGAAGATTGGTTCCTAATGCTTCTTGTACTTCGCTAATGGCGAACATTGCTGCTTTTGCATTTAGAGTATCGAAGATGGTTTCTACCAATAAAATATCTACTCCGCCTTCGATTAATGCTTTTACTTGTTCGCTATAGGCGTTCACCAATTGATCGAAAGTGATGGCGCGATAACCAGGGTCGTTCACATCGGGCGACATCGATGCAGTTCTGTTTGTGGGACCTATAGAACCCGCCACATAACGCGGTTTGTTCGGATTTTTCAACGTAAATTCATCGGCTGCTTCTTTGGCAATTTTAGCCGATTGAAAGTTGATATCGTAAACAGCGTGCTCCAATTTGTAATCGGCTTGTGCTATCCACGTTCCACTAAAAGTGTTGGTTTCTAAAATATCGGCACCAGCTTCAAGGTATTGGCAGTGAATTTCTTTCAATACATCGGGACGAGTGATGCCCACCAAGTCGTTGTTCCCTTTTAAGGAATGCGCATGGTCTTTAAACTGTTCACCGCGAAAATCTTCCTCAGTGAGGTTGTAAGTTTGAATTAAAGAACCCATTGCGCCATCTAGCACAAGAATGCGTTCTTTCAAAACTTCTCTAACATCTGGTTTGTTCATAATCGTAAAGTATAAAAACAAAAAAGCCCTTCCTGAAATTCAAGAAGGGCTGTATAAGTTAATTCGATAAATCTTTTTTAAAATTTACTGTATCTTATTTTGCCCTTGCTAGGGTTGGATTTAGCACCTGTCCGCTCGCGGATGGTTGCCAAGACATCAAAGGGCCAAATCCCTCCGTCTTTCTTAATAAGCTATAGTGATAAAGAACGATGACGCAAATGTAATGAAAAACTACTTGCGGTGTAAAATTGATTTTACTTTTTCTTTAATTTTTTTTCTGAAGAAAATCCAAATTACTGTGGTGAGCAACAGATAAGGTATAATCATTAACAGTAAAATGCCTGAGTTGAATCCGTCGCCAGCAGGTTTGCTGGTTTCTAAAGACATTTTGCATTGAGAGCATTGGGCAAAAATGCTGTTGGCGTTGAATAGCAACAAAAGCAATATGACTGCTAATTTTCTCACGAATAATAAGGAGCTAAAAATAGGTAAACCAACACACCTGTAAGCGTTACATACAACCAAATAGGGTAGGTGAAGCGCACCAATTTTTTGTGTTTTTGAGTTTCTCCGCATAGAGCGTGATAGTAAGAAAACAAAATCATTGGCAAAGAAACAGCAGCTAAAATAATATGTGAGAACAATATGAAATAATATAAGCCTTTGCTATCACCACCATAAGGAGTATCGGTATTGAAAGCATGGTACAAAACGTACGACAACAGAAAAACCACAGAAAGAATCATGGCCAAGGTGTTGAGGCGCATGTGCACAGCGAATTTCTTTTGTTTAACTGCAATTAAAGAGAGAATAAGTAAGACAAAGCAAGTTCCGTTTATGGTAGCATTTACTTGCGGTAAAATTTTGGTAAATGGAAGAGATAGTTGTGCTTTTTGAATTTCGTGTAAAGCTAGAACCACCGCGAAAACAACGATGGTGAAAATCCATATTCCTTTTTCAATTTTTTTGTTCGGCTGAATGTAATTCATCTTTCAATGTTTTAATGTCTTCAATTAATTGTTGTACTTCTAAAGAATCTGTTCCCGAGTAAGTTCCGCGAATTCTACCTTTAGCGTCGACTAAATTAAATCTTTCATCGTGAATAAATTGTGAAGAATCGTTAACGTCTACATCGGGCGGTATCAAAAGAAATCCGCGTTGGGCCAATTTATAGATCTTGTTTTTTGGACCAGTACAAAGACTCCATTTTGAATTTATTGCTCCATATTTTTTCGCGTAGGCATTTAAAATTTCTACTGAATCTGTTTCGGGATTTACAGTGAAAGAAAGAATTTTAATTGTGTGATCGTTGATGAATTCGTTTTGTACTCTAACAAGATTGTTGCTCATTATCGGACAAATGGTACCACATGTAGTGAAGAAAAAATCGGTCACGTAAATTTTGCCATCAAAATCTTTGTTCGTAATGGTTTTTCCTTCTTGATTAAGCATTTCAAAAGCAGGAATGGTGTGGTAAACGGTATCTCCTTTTTCATCGAAATCGATTTCGCCAATGAATGGAAGGGGAGCTTTTTCTGTTGTGCACGAAAAAAGTAAAAGTGCCGCAATGGCGAACATCGAGCAAATATTACTGCTCTTTACGAATGATTTCTTTTTTCTCAGATGCATACTCGTTGTTCAAGCGTTTGAGTCGGGCTGTAATTTCTCTTGTAGCTTTTAAATCAGTAATCGTTACCATACCACGAACAATGTTGTCGCGGTCAACGATGATGTAAGGAGGAAAGAACAAGCTGTCTACTTCTTTGGTTTTAAGCTGATAGTTTGCGTAAAGTGAATCCCATTGTGTTGATTCAATTTGAATGATTTTCCATTGTGGGAATTTCTTTAAATAGTCACTCGGATTTCCATTCGGCCAGCTTACTTTTCCAGCACTATCAGGCTCAAAGAATGAGATGATATCTGCACCTTTTTGTCTGTCGGCGAGTTCCCCAACAAAAAGCAATTGTTTTTCCCATTGATCTTTGTCTTTCTGCGGGAAGAAGGTAATCACATACGTCGTATTTTCCTTCATGCAATTTTGCGCAGAGGTACTTATGTCTTTACCACAAAGTAAAGCAGGGTGATAATACTCTTTAGTATTTTCGTTTTTATAAAACTTAGGTAAGCCATCTACCGACTTGCCATAAAGAATTAGTGCCATTGCAATTAAGAATGGCACTATAAATAATCCAATAAATAAGATTCTTTTTTTACTTCCTCCGAGTTCCATTAGTACATTCCGTTGCCAACTGACACGGCCTCATAAAAGCAGATGAAAATAAAGTAAATGATAAAGGCGATGTAAGGAGCTAAAATCATCCATTTCATGTTTTTACGCTCGTCGCCTAAGTGCATGAAAATCATAACGATTAAGCCAGCTTTCAACAAGGTCAAACCTATATAGCCCAATTTAATCATCTGCCAAATCCACTGAGTACTTTCGTTGCCCATCAAGGCAGTTCTAGAGCAGTAGATACCTACAATTACCTCAAGAATAGTGATAGCAGTCATCCAAGCTGTAACTTGGTAAATCTTTTTTCTAATTTTTACACCTTCTTCTTCTGAGTGGTGTGCATCTAATGAATATTCTATAATGTCGTCTCTTTCCATAACTTAAAGTGTTTAAAGTTTAATGTTTAAAGCTTGTCCGTCTGCCGACGGATATAATATTTTAATTACAGCAAGTAGTAGAAGGTAAATACGAATACCCATACTAAATCCACAAAGTGCCAGTACAAACCAACTTTCTCAACCATTTCGTAGTGACCGCGTTTTTCGTAAGTACCAGCCATCACATTCATCAAGATGATGAAGTTGATTACTACCCCAGAGAATACGTGGAAACCGTGGAAACCAGTGATAAAGAAGAAGAACATTGCGTAGGCTTGCGGACCAGCAACTCCCAGATTACCGTTGGCATCTGTTAAGAAGAAATTTTGCTTTAAGGTTGCATTATCGGCCCATGTCGTGATGTCTCCATCTGGACCAGCAATGAATGTACTCCACTCCCAAACCTGAGAGCCAACGAATACCAAACCACCTACAACTGTAAGGGCTAACCAAAAAGTAACTTTCTTTTTGTCCATACGGTGACCAGCCTCAACAGCCAATACCATAGTAACAGAAGAAATAATTAGGATGAAAGTCATTAAAGCCACATACAAAAGTGGCAAGTGAGCGTGTGTACCAGGAAAGTGGGTAAAAACTTGATCAGATTGAGGCCAAGACCAACCGCTAGTAACGGCTGCGTGACGAGCAAATCCTAGGGAAACCAGCAAACCACCAAAGGTTAGGGCATCCGATACCAGGAATAACCACATCATCATTTTACCATAACTCAAACTGAATGGCGATCTTCCACCGCCCCAGAGAACCTTAGTTTCGATAGCTTTAGTTGCTTCTGCTGACATAAAATTTCTTTAAAAAAATGTTAAATAGACGAACAAATATAACCACAAAAAATCTAAAAAATGCCAATAAATTGAACTTGTTTGCATCCCTAAATAGTTTTCGGGGGTGTATTTATTACGTAAAGTCTTGATAAACACAAAAATAAGTGATAAAATTCCTCCTAATAAATGTACAATATGGAGGCCCGAAAGAGCCACTAAGTAGCTCGCAGCGCGGTTAGATTTCTCAAAATCGAGTTTATCGTTGAGCGGATTGATGCGTCCTTTGTCCATGGGATCATAGAAAAATCCGTTCTCATATTCTAGTTCAATTCCTCCTGCATACAGTTTATAATCCTCGCCATATTTTCCGTTTTTAATCACCATATCTATTTTGCCAGCGGTGAAGTAATTGCCTTTTGCGTTTAGTTTTTCGTAGCCATCGAGTTGTGATTTGATGAAGAAGATGCCCAACACCAATGTAAGCGCAATGAATAGTTTGCTCAAACCCAGTTTGTTTTTCTTCATGCTCCAAACAGCGCCAAAGAAGGTGATGCTGCTTGCTACTATAATATAAGTACTCACTAGAAATTCTTGAGGCAAGGTGATCTTCACCCACATAGAATCGTTTTTAGCTACTACGTGTCCGCTAATTAAACCAGCAAACAACATAACAATCGACATGATACCTAACCAAACCAATGGTTTGTAGGTTTTTCGATTCATCTTTTGTCTTTCTTCTTTAGATATTCTGCTCATTATTTTAAATAGAAATCGATTAATAGTGCCAATTGAACTATGGGTAAGTATATGAAAGAGCCAAACATTAGTTTGCTGGCCGAATCATTGTCGCATTTTTTAAATAGAGTGTGCGCCTGCCAAGCGAAAAGTGCGCCTGCAATTAGAGTTACTGCCACATAAAACCAACCTACCATATTAAAAGAGGCAGGCAGCATACTTACTGGTATTAAGAACAAGGCATACAGCAATATTTGAAAAGCACTTTGTTTATCTCGTCCGCCTGGAGAAGGCAACATTTTAAAGCCGGCTTTCAAATAGTCGTCGTTCAATCTCCAAGCGATGGCCCAAAAATGAGGGAATTGCCACATAAACTGAATGGAGAATACAATTAAGGCCTGAACGTTGATTTCGTTAGAATAACCTACCCATCCAATAAGTGGAGGTAATGCTCCAGGGAAAGCACCCACAAAAACGGCGAATGGAGTTTTTCTTTTAAGAGGAGTATATATTAAAGAGTATAGAATCATGGCGATTAGGCCTAATATTCCAGTAAGTGCATTTAATTTTATCCAAAGGATTACTACACCAGCAAGTCCCATCAAAGAGGCGAAAATTAAACCTTCGGCAATGGTCATTCTGTTTTGGGGGAGCGGACGATTGTGGGTTCTCGTCATTAGTTTATCCAAGTCTTTTTCTATGATTTGATTGAACCCATTAGAAGCGCCCGTTACTAAAAATCCGCCTAAAGTAAGCCAACCTAAAATTGGCCATGTAAAATCACCTTCAGCAGCGATGATGTAGCAAATAACGGCAGAGAAAACAACCAATGATGCCAAACGTAATTTCGCGAATTGAATATAGTCGGAAACCTTAGAATGCTTAACAGGAGTTGATATTTCGGTGTTTTCGGCCAAGAAGGAAATTTATATTTGGCCAAAAGTAACCATAATTGTTGGAAATCGAATGAGCTAAAATGTTAAACTCAGTAATCTGTGTAATAATTGAAGAGCGCTGTTCTAAATCCGATGTAGAAATATTGCGTATTGTTCGTTGTGTTGCTTTCCTGTGCTCTTCTCATCCACCCAGTTTCAATACGCATGTTGGTTTTAGGATTTACCAGAAGGCTCACTTTTATATCGGTGTAGAAAACAGAATTCTTTCTTCCTTGTCCGATGGTGTGGCCAAAATCCCCATTTTCCCCACTAATTTTTGCTTTGTTGTTGTTGTATGAAAGGAAAATATTTTGACCGTAGTTGATGTTATTGCTATCGCTACCATATTCGGCATAACTAGCGCGAACCTCAAAAAACAAACGTTTGTAGTTGTATCTCAAGAAACCTAAACCTTCTATGAAATTGGCGCCCAGCGGGTGAGCCAAAGGCTGATTGAAATTGCTGTAGTTGCTTAAGCTGTCGAAGTGGCTATAGGTGTAGGGTCTAACCATGTTGAATTCCAACTGGGCATTTAAATTCTTTACAGTAAATAGGTCGTAAACCTTTGTTCCTGCTTGAATACCCCATTTGTTAGCCCACCAACCTTTCTCTTGTTTTATTTTATTTAAGTTGAATTCGTCCATTAGAAGCTGACCGTACAAATGCCATTTGTTGGTGAGTTTTACTTTTGCCGTTGCACCAATAATAGCATTATCTGATGAGCCGTTGGCGTATTCAACTGGTCTTAAGAAAATGATAGGGTTAAGGTATTGAAAATCGAAACCTCTCCCGTTGCTTCCGCTCCACATAATACTTTCGAATAAAGCAATGTTTAGCCATTTTGTTGCATTATAGCTGAGGTAGTGAGAAGAGCTAAATTTTTTAGGAAATATTTGATCGGAAGCAGTTACAGCACTCACCAATTGGGTGTAGATGTTTGTGTATTGAATTTTCCAAAACTTGGTGGTAACCTTAAAAAATGGATAATTAAAAGAATTGTCGGATAGCAACAATGAGCGATAACCATCTCCAATGAAGAGCTTATCTTGTCCGAATTGAAAATTAAAGTATTTGTTCGGACTATAAGAAAGCAAGGCAGATGCGCGGTTGAAGTCGTAGCCTGTTTTCTTAAAAGGTTTATAGCGTCCTTGACCTGGCATTACACCGCTATTTTTCACCATGTTGTCCACATAAGGTAAGAGTGTTGCTTGTGATTCAAGAAATGAACTATTGAAAAAGAATTTATTGCCTATTTGACCTTCTAGATAAATGCCTCTAGTATTGGTATAGGTGCTTTCCTGGCTTACGGTATCTTTGCCGTATGCGAAATCGAATAGTGGATTCATTCTAATTTTAAATGCCTCACTTTTTAGTACAAATAGATCCTCATCTAACAGTTTTCTTTCTGTCCATAAGGCAGCTTTGCTCCACCATGATTGGCCCAGTAAATAAAGATGTTTTTGTCTTTTAAATTGAGCGAAAGAACTGTCGACCGTTGCGCTATCTAGATCTTGAAAAATGAAAGGACGCATGCCAGTATGAGCATTGCTGCTTTTTGCATTCAACTGTTTTTCAATGATAGAATTGTAGGAATGATTGAGAGGATAGTATACACTTTGAGAATAGATTGTTGAAGCAATAAGAATACAAATAAGGCAGAGCAATTTTTTCATTAAGAAATTTTTATTTCATTTTTTTGAAGCTCTTTTCTTTAAGATAATAGAAGGAATATAACTTAAGAAGCTGCAGAGGCCAATAAGAAGCAGAAGCATAACAACAGCATTAACGTTGGGCTGCATCAAATATACTAAAGCAATAATTAAGATGTTGGCAATCACTAATATGCTGGTAGATTGCAGGTGAGTTAGTCCCAAAGCCAATAATCTATGGTGAATGTGATTTTGATCGGGATGCAAAGGAGATTTTCCAGCCAAAACACGGAGAGTAAAAACACGAAGTGTATCGAAAAGTGGAACGATTAAAATACTAAAGGCTACGATAGGAACCGAGTTGAATTGCAAGCGAGTGGCATCGGGATTAACATCGATAAACTTTATGGTTAAAACGCCAATAATTAATCCGCTAATAAGCGACCCTGTATCGCCCATAAAAATTTTTGCTGGAGTTAGATTATAATAAAGGAAAGCCAAAAGAACCGCGGTTAAAACAAACGAAAGCAATGCCCATTCTTGTTGGTATTCTGCACCATTAATAAAAAACCAAAAACCAAAGAAGGTACTTACTACTACCCCTGTAGATGCAGCCAAACCATCTATTCCGTCTATTAAATTAAAACCATTCATTATCACCAAGATGGTGAAAATAGAGAGCATTATGCTGAAAGATTCATGAATTTCGTGAATACCCAAGAAACCATAAAACCCTGTTAATCTTACTTTTCCTAAAATAACAACGATAGAAACGGCGATAATTTGGCCGATCATTTTTTTCAATGGAGCAATCAAAATGATATCGTCTTTCATTCCAATGAAGAAGATGATAATGAGAGCACAGGTTATGAAACGGCGTTCCATAAATTGAGTACCCGAGAATAAAGTAATGGCAATCATTATTCCTGCAAACATGGCTAAGCCGCCTAGGGTAGGAATTTTTTTTTTGTGTGATTTTCTTTCATCGGGTTCATCGTATAGGTGCTTCATATCGGCTACCTTGATGATAGAAGGAATAGAGAAGATACAAACCAAAAAAGCGGTAAGCGCAGCCAATAAAACGTATTCTGTGGTACTAATTGTTATCATATCCTTTCGTCACGCAAAAATATCAAATTAAAGCGCAAATCAAAATTTTAAGGGTAGATGCAGTGCTAGCCTTAGTTTAGCTCTTTAAGATGTGATAGCATTTTAGCAGCTAGTTTCTTGCGATCAAATTCTTTCACTAATTCTTCGCATCCTTTCTGAAACTCATGGTAGAGTAGGGTGTCGTCTTTCATTTCATATAGGCAATTGAGAAACGATTCTTTATTTTCGGGAATGAAGCACAAGCCAGCATTAAAGTTTTCAATGATTTCCTTCGATTCGCCTTCAACACCTAAAAGAATTGGCTTTTTCATTGCTGCCGATTCGAAAATTTTAGAAGGAATAACGGTTTTAAAAGTATCGGAACGTTTTAAATGAACCAAAGCCACATCTACTATAGAAACATAATCGATTACTTTTTCTTTCGATACATTGTCTAAGAAAAGCACATTTTTAATATTTCTATCGCTAGCAATTTTGAGTAGTTTTTGCTTTTCGGCACCTTCGCCCATGAAAAGGAAATGAATATTGTCTTCTTCTGTCTCTTTAATGAAATCGAGAAAGAAATCGAGTTTGTGTGCCATGCCGTGTGTGCCAATATAACCTACAATGAATTTGCCTTCTAGGTTATGTTCTTTAAGCACTTCAGTGCATTTGTCTTTGGGTTGAAAGAGTTCGAGATTTGCCCCATTCTTAATCACATGAATTTTTTTCTCGTCGATTCCTCTGCCTGTGATATTCTTCTTGAAGGCCTCAGTTACAGTTATAATTTGGTCGGCTCTTCGGTACAAAAACATTTCTAAACGCTCTAAAGAACGGTAAATTCTGCTGCTTTCGCTCATGGCGCTCACGGCTTTGATAGATTCGGGCCACAAGTCGCGCACTTCGAAAACCCATGGCTTTCTTTTAAAAACAGATAGGAGCCATGCACTTGGTGTAGTAAAAAACTGAGGAGAGGTAGCAATAATCACATCTGTTTTAACGAATAAACCTGCCCAAAAAGCCATGAAGCCAAAGCTCATGAAATCGAGAATACGTTTTGCAAAACCTTCGTTGGCAGTGATGTAAGACCAAACGCGAATCACGCGAATGCCATTCATCATTTCTTCCTGACGGATTTTATTTTTGTAGCCATCGTACACTTTTCCTTTGGGGAAGTTGGGAGCGCAAGTGATTACGGTAACTTCAACACCTTGCTTAAGCCATTCCTGACAATGCTCGTAGGTGCGCGTTGCAGGTGCGTTAACTTCAGGGGGAAAATTATCTGTAATAAATAGAATGCGCATTTAATTTTTTGTCGCTTGGGTAAAGGAAGTAAGTAACGAACTCTCAAATTCTATTACAGCCACAGTGCTTTCAGTAAGTTTGTTGTATTCTTCCGCATAAGCGAATGGTTGCAAATATAGGTTTTTTGCTTGATTGAAATGTATGCTAAAGTCGTTGACTTTTATCAAATTGTTTTCTAGCACCACTTTACACAAAGGATGAAAGTGTAAATAGGCTTTAGCGGAAACATTTTCGCTTTTTATTGTATCTAAAATTTCGAATCCATTGTCGGTGATTTTCCATTTTCTTTGATGAATTGCATTTGCATAGCCATTGTGGGAAGCAGTTATTTCTGTAGCACTTTCTTGTTCAATGTTTACTGTTGCCCTTTTGCCCACTCTAAATCCGCCCCATACATCTACCTGATTTTCGCCATTTATCTCCACCGTATTGTGGCTAAAAGTAGAACGCTCGTCTTGTCGGCGTTGGTTTTTCTCATAAGTGGAAATGCCAGTATCTACTAGTAAAGGTGTGCCATTGTGATATAAAACAAAATTGAAAATATCGGCGTGGGCGTGGCCTGGTATATAGCTCGGACCAATTTTTCCTGCGTCAACAAGGAGTTCTAAATTTTGAATTACAAATTTGCGGTAGCCCGAATCACTTAGATTTCCTTTTAAAGTTACAACCCCCACTTTTTCTGCGTAAGCAATTAATTCTCTGGTGTTGGGCGCAATGTTTTTTGCAGCATCGTTCACCAAAGGAATATCGCCGTTTTTAAAAGATATGGCTTGAAGCCAAGCGCTCATTTTGCGTGCATATTCTTTTAATAGAGCAAGATGATTTTCTTTGCCAACGCTAATGCAATCTAACAATCGACTAAATAAAATTTGGTGGTACATAGCGCTTAATTCGTAGTGTGCGCCATCGTTTAGTGTTTGTTCTTTTAACTCTTTAGCAATAATAGAAAAACCTTTGTTGATTAGCTTATCGTCGTTGAAATAACATCCGCCAATGTATAGTGAAAAGCCGTTTTCCAATAAATGATTACCCAGCAGGTGGTATTCTCGATTATCGAGTAAAATCAAGTACTGACTGTACAAACTGATATCAATAGATGTATCATTAATGTTGTATTTCGATAGAAACTTAATCCAATTAATACCTCTTAAAGAAATAGGATAGGGTTCGTTGGCATTTTGAAGCTGAGGTAATTGCGAAATAAAATTATGAATGAGCAACAAACCTTCTTCTTTGGTGATGCCTTCTTGATTTAAAAAATCGAAATAATTGAGGTTGTAAGTCCATAATTTACCGTGTGCCGCATAATCCCAATCGATATTTTGAAACGAAGTTTGCAAATTCAAAAACGAGAAGAAGTGCTGATTATCTTTATAAGTATAGCTTTTGTAGGCTTTAGGCATTGCTTCATTAAAGTTTAAAACAGAGCCTTTTTTGTAAGTGTTGAATCGTAATTTGTACTTGCTATATTTTCTAAATACCCTACGCAGCTTGTAATACAGCTGATAATAAACCTGAGTTGGTTTAAGGTATCGAAGAGTATGGAAGTAGCGCAATAGCATGTCGCGAAGATACAATCTTCTGTTATCCTCATGATATATTCGTCACATTTTGTAAACAATTGTGCATGAGGATTTCATTATTTCAAAAATAGTTTTACTTTTGCCCTCCGCTCTTATAAAAATAAATGGTGCCTTAGCTCAGTCGGTAGAGCAGCAGACTGAAAATCTGCGTGTCGCTGGTTCAATTCCAGCAGGCACCACTAAAATCAGTGTGAGAGTGAGACACGAGAGTGGCGAACACTCACACTGATTTTCTCAAAACTCACTCCCACTCTCAATCAGAGCGAGTGTGTAGAGTGAGAGAAGACTAAACCTAACTAACTTTTGTTTCCCGTGTTTGATTTCCAAAAACTTGATGTCTATCAAAAGGCTAAGTCATTTTGCAAAGACATAACTGCAACCATGGCTACCCAAAAGTTTGATCGTACCACCAACGACCAGCTTCGCAGAGCATCATTTTGTATCTTGATAAATATTGCAGAAGGAGCTTCTCGTTTCAGCAATAAAGACTGTAAGCGCCGACCAAATTGACCACCCTCTGCCGATTTAAGCTGACCACCCTTGGCCGATTCAAATTGACCACCTTTGGCCGTTTGAAACTGACCACCTGGTAAAGACTCAAAATTCATACTGTTAAGGAATCATTTTTCATTAAGCTTGAATCAAATCAAATTTAATGAAAATGGCAAACAATCCAATCAGTATGAGCAAACTTCGTCATCTATTACATTTATATGCGCAAGGTCGCAGTAAATTAAAAATCTCAGAACAAACGGGACTTTCCCGCAATACAGTCAAGAAATACTTAAATCAATTTGAATCAAGTGGATTAAGTTTCGCAGAGATAAATCAATTGAGTGATAAGGATATTGAAGATTTATTTATTCGTCCTGAGGAGAATCCGATGAGTGATAAATTGAAAAAACTTGTTGTGCTATTTCCTTCAATAGAGAAGGATTTAAAGAAGAGAGGCGCAACAAGAAGGCGCTGAAAAAACATTAAAAAACAACATCAATAAAACTGAAAAATCAGAAAACTAAATCAAAAATTAATACATTTGAATAACCTCTAAAACAGATCATGAATTTTGAAATCTTCGCCAGAAAAATCGGTGGTCAGTTTGCCTCGGCACGAGGTGGTCAATTTAATCGGCATTTGCAACTTGGCATGGTTTTTGAAAAATGAGGCACACTATTAACCTAAAATCTACTTTATGAAAAAAACAATTTTACACAGCTTGGCCATTGCATGCCTTTTCTTATTCTCTTGTACTGAAGAGAAAAAACCTGCACAACTTTTACAAAAAAAATGGATTGCCAATTCTCAGGAAGTATTGGGCAGCACTGTGCCATTAAATGATGGTTCTTATCTAAAATTTATTGATGGAACTGCAGGAGAAGACTACAAAGGTTCAAACAAAACAACAGGCGCGTTCACTTACACTCTTGATGAGGCAGGTACTTCTTTGGCTATTGTGGATACCGATAGTAAAGGAGGTAATTACAATTTTACTTGGACCGTTGAACAACTAACAGAAACAGATTTAACCATTAGCGCCAATACAGGGATTTTTGGTGTTATGCGCTTGAAGTTAACTGCCGAATAATTAATTCATCACACTAGAAAATTTAAACAAATGAAAAAAAGTATTTTAATAGCATTATTGGTCTTTAGTTCGGTTATCAATGCTTACAGTCAAGTGAAAGAAATTTGGACCAAAGACATTCCAGGTAGTTTTCTTTGGCAAAAGGTTTTTACCTCTGGAAATTTTCTCATCGCTAACGCAGAAGGTTTGTCGAAGATTAACGCAGAAACAGGAAAAACCGTTTGGACCCTCAAACAATTTAGCAACATTGCAGTGGAGAATGTAGATGAATTACAGGGCTCTTCTCTCATTTCAGTAAAGAACAACGATGTAACTTATTTAATCGATCCATTCGCAGGTGAGATTAAGTTTGATTTGAGAGCAGCGGGTATTTTGGAACTTAACGAAAAGGTTGTTTTGTATCAATCAAACTCGCTTTTTCTTGCAGGTAAAGATGCCGCTAAATTGCCTATTATTTTATTGGTGGATATCAATAAAGGACAAGTGTTGTGGAGAATGCAAGAAGAGTTTGGAGGAATCATTTCTGTAAATGAATTGTCTAAAACAGAATTGCTGTTGGTGACCATTTTCAACAACTACAAAATCAACTTAAGCAATGGTGCCGTAATTTGGAAAAATGCTATTTCTGCCGAAAGCGAAAAAGTAGCCAACATGGGCGGTGCTTTGGGTGGCTTGGTAAAAGATTTTGCCACTGCCGCTGCAGAGAAAAGTGACATCGTAGTTCGCTATTTTGAAAACCCAAGTAAAACAGTTTTTGTTTTAGGTGTAGAAAAGAAAGAAAACAAACCTTCTCCTGATGGTAAAACTACTGTGGTGGTTTATAAAAGTAGTTACCATGCTTACAACATGAGCGATGGAAAACGCTTTTGGAATGCAGCCATTGAGATGGATGGAAAAATTAGTCAGTGCGCCTTTTACAACGACAATTTCATCATTATGCCAAGTAATGAATTGACTACTAAAGTGAATATGTTCGATTTAAAAACAGGTGCTGGTAAATGGGGTAAAAAAGGAAAAGGAACAAAAGTGAACGGAGGCGTTTCTGGTTGTTTTTTAGCCAACGACAAAATGATGATTGTTGCTTCAAAAAACGGTAAGAATTCATTGTATTTAATTGATGTAAATACGGGTTTACCATTGTTTAAAAAACCGACTAAAATTGTTGGTGATATTGCGCAAACTTACTTAACATCAAAAGGCATTTTGTATTTAACTTCAAGTGAGATTAATGCTATCGATCCTTCTACAGGTGCTTTGGCTTTCGAGAAATCTATTTATACCAATCCTTCTCTTTGCAAAGCAACAGAAGATAAATTATATGTGTACGATAAATCGCAAGGCAAAATCATTGCTATTGATTTAATGACATGTGCTATTACTAACGTGTCACAAAATAGTGTTTATGCCGATGGCAAAGAAGAATTTACAGGTATTGAATTGCGTACCGACGGATTTGTTTTAACATCATCACAAAACATTGCGCTTATTTCAAGTACTGGAGCAACTGTGTATAGCAAATATTTCCCTGCACCTAAAGAATCGGGTTTAATGCAAGCTTTGTTGTATGCTCAGGCTGCTAGAGCTGCTTATGTTGGTGTTCGTGCTGCTCAGGCATCGAATGCTTTTAACGATGCGGCTCGTCAAACTACCAATGCAACCGGTCAACAAGTTTTAGGTGCTTTTGGTAACGCTTATGCCGATTATTCTAAAGAGGCAACAGGCTTTGCGTTGCAATCTATCAAGCAAGCACAAGCTCGTTTTAAAGCAAGTTCTCAAGGTAGAGATTTCGTGATTATTTTAACAGATACCGACCATGGAAATGTACTTGCGGTGGTTAACAAATATAGCGGCCAAGTGATGGGCGAAGTGAATTTGGGAAGAGAGAAGAGTCCGAAATACACTGTTGATGATGTAACCGGACAAATTTTTATGGAGAATAAAAAAGGAAATATCGTTTCTTATAAATTGAATTAAACTTTAACTATATCAACTACTAATTAAAAACAATTATGAAAAAACAAACACTCTAGGTAGCATTAGCATTTGGCGTAACAAGCGTTTTTGCTCAAGACTTAACTTCAAAAAAAGGGGAAGCAATTTTACCAGAAGCTGGTGATTGGGGAATTAGCGTTAATGCCAATCCGTTTTTAAATTACTTCGGTAATTTTATTGGTGGAAATGGTTTAAATACTGCTCCAACGGCAAACTTTTTAACCACCAATCAAACCATCACTGGTAAATACTTTGTGGACGAAAAAACTGCTTTTAGAGGAGGTTTACTTCTAAATTTTGCTTCTGCATCAACTGCTACTAAAGTTGCTGCAATACCTGCTACAACTCCAGCTTCTTTTGTAGATGATGTGGCTAAGGTAAGTACTTCTAATATCGGACTAACCTTTGGTTTAGAAAAAAGAAAAGGAAAAACGCGTTTACAAGGTTTTTATGGCGCTGAGTTAGGAGTAATGGTAGGAACTGCTAAAACATCAAACGAGTGCGGTAATGCATTGTCTGCTGATAATCCTGTTTTTCGTGCAGCAGAATCAAAGTTGGGTAGTGTATTTGGCTTGGGTTTGAGAGGCTTTATTGGCGCTGAATATTTCATTTTACCTAAAATGTCTATCGGAGCTGAATTTGGTTGGGGATTAGCTTACACTAGAATTGGCGAAGGCGAAGCAACTGTAGATGCTTGGGATGGAACTAAAGTTGTTTCTACAACCGCTAATACAGGAAAATCATCTTCTTTTGGTTTAGATACCGATAACATGAACTCAGTGCTTGGTGCGGCAGGTACCATTCGACTTGGTTTACACTTCTAGTCAGAAGTAGATTTTATTACAATAGTCATCAGTCGTTCGACTGGTGACTATTTTTTTGTTTTTTACCCTTTCTGATTTGCCATAATCACCAATTTTTGTTTTGTACTTGTTAGCTGTTTTGCAGAATTTCACAAAAAATTGTTTGAAGCAAAAATCATTAAAGCTCCCCACAATCCCCACCTAGTATAGTAGTATGTACAAAAGCGTTCTTTTTTCATGTGGGGGGCTTTTTTATCTTGTTGAAAAAGCATAATAATTCAACCTACCCTTTTCTGTAAAAAAATAGTACTTTCGCGCACACATAAATAAGTGCGAAATGATTTCATTTTTTGGTGATTCTTCAAGTAAAGTTTTTGCAGTGCAAACTAGCGCGAAACTCTCTGATTTAGATATAACAAAACTTAATTGGCTTTTTGGCGATGTGCAATTAATTGCCGGTGAAAGCATCAATAAAACCTTTGTTGGTCCGCGTGCCGCCATGGTTACCCCATGGAGTACCAATGCTGTGGAGATCACTCAAAACATGGGCATTAATGGAATTATTAGAATTGAAGAGTTCGATGCAGTGGCTGAAGATTTCACTGCTTTCGATCCTATGTTACAACACAAATTTCCTGCACTTACGCAAACCCTTTTCGATATCAATATCAAACCAGAACCCATCTTGGAAATTGAAGATATCGATGCTTACAACAAGAAAGAAGGATTGGCATTAAGTGCCGAAGAAGTAGAATACTTGAATGGCTTATCGAAAAAATTAAATAGAAAATTAACCGACTCTGAAGTTTTCGGTTTTTCACAAGTGAATTCTGAACATTGTCGTCACAAAATCTTCAATGGTACTTTCGTGATTGATGGCGTGGAGAAAGAAACTTCTTTGTTTAAATTGATCAAGAAAACATCGCAAGAGAACCCTAATTCTATTGTTTCAGCTTACAACGACAATGTTGCTTTTGTTGAGGGTCCCCAAATAGATCAATTTGCACCAAAAACAGCCGATAAACCCGATTTCTATCAGGTGCAAAAATTGAATTCAGTCATTTCTTTAAAAGCAGAAACACACAATTTCCCCACTACTGTGGAGCCTTTCAATGGTGCTGCAACAGGTTCGGGTGGCGAAATTCGCGATAGATTAGCAGGTGGTAAAGGTTCGTTGCCTTTGGCGGGAACTGCTGTATACATGACTTCCTACTCTCGCTTGAAAAATGACCGTAGCTGGGAGAATGGAATGGCCGAAAGAAAATGGTTGTACCAAACACCAATGGATATTTTAATCAAAGCATCGAATGGTGCGAGTGATTTTGGAAATAAATTCGGACAGCCTCTAATTACTGGTTCTGTATTCACTTTCGAACACGAAGAGGAAGGCAGAAAATTAGGTTTCGATAAAGTGATTATGCAAGCCGGCGGTATTGGCTTTGGTAAAAAAGAAGAGGCCTTGAAAGAAGAACCACAAGTGAGCGATAAAGTGGTGATTTTGGGTGGCGAAAATTATAGAATTGGTATGGGTGGTGCAGCGGTATCCTCTGCAGATACTGGTGCTTTCAGTAATGCCATCGAATTAAACGCTATTCAACGCTCTAATCCCGAAATGCAAAAAAGAGCCATGAATGCTATTCGTGGCATGATTGAAAGTGGCAACAATCCTATTGTTTCTATTCATGATCATGGTGCAGGCGGACACCTTAACTGTCTTTCTGAATTGGTGGAAGCAACAGGTGGTAGAATCGATTTAGATAAATTGCCTGTGGGCGACCCTACACTTTCTGCTAAAGAAATTATTGGTAACGAGTCGCAAGAAAGAATGGGCTTGGTGATTAAAGCGAAAGATGTTGATGCATTGTTAAAAGTTGCCGAACGTGAGCGTGCGCCAATGTACGTGGTGGGTGAGGTTACAGGCGACCATCGTTTTACTTTTAAATCTTCAAGCAAAGGCATTAAACCAATGGATTTAGAACTCGACGATATGTTTGGTTCTTCTCCAAAAACGGTGATGAACGATGTTTCGGTGAAGCGAGAATACAAAGATGTGTCATACGATAGTGCTAAAATTCAAAGCTATGTTGAGCAAGTTTTAAAGTTGGAAGCTGTAGCTTGTAAAGATTGGTTGACGAATAAAGTGGATCGTTGTGTAACAGGAAAAGTGGCTAAACAACAAACTGCCGGTCCGCTGCAATTGCCAGTGAACAACGTGGGCGTAATGGCTTTAGATTACAATGGTAAAGAAGGTATTGCAACATCAATCGGACACGCTCCATTAAGCGCTGTAATTGATGCGGCTGCAGGTTCTAAAAATGCAATTGCTGAGGCTTTAACCAACATCGTTTGGGCGCCGCTGCAAGACGATTTAAAATCGGTTTCTCTTTCTGCCAACTGGATGTGGCCTTGCAAAAACGAAGGGGAAGATGCACGTTTGTATGCTGCGGTAGAAGCGGTTTCTCAATTTGCCATCAACTTAGGAATCAATATTCCAACAGGAAAAGATTCATTAAGTATGAAACAGAAATACAAAGACCAAGAGGTTATTTCTCCGGGTACTGTGGTGATTTCTGCAGTGGGACATTGCAACGATATTCAAAAAGTAGTTGAACCTGTTTTCACTAAAAAAGCAGGCAACAAAATATTCTATATCAACTTATCGAAAGATACTTACAAATTAGGTGGTTCTTCTTTCGCGCAAGTGAACAATAGAATTGGTAAAGAAACTCCAACTATTAAAGATGATGTTGCATTCAAAAATGCATTCAATGCATTGCAGACTTTAATTAAAAAAGGCTTTGTTTCTGCCGGACACGATATCTCTTCTGGCGGATTAATCACCACTCTTTTAGAGATGTGTTTTGCCGATGTTAATCTTTCTGCTTCTCTTGATTTAACCTCATTGAATGAGAAAGATTCTGTAAAAATATTGTTTGCAGAAAATAGCGGAGTAGTGTTTCAAACGCTTAATTCTTCTGCCGTAGAGGAAATTTTGAAAGCAGCTAAAGTAGAATATCATATCATTGGTGAAGC
>JBMTCG010000034.1:0-24099 GCA_049430665.1 Flavobacteriales bacterium
GAACAAATGAACTTCCGCCCAAAGCAACATTGTCTACTTTCCACGAACCACCCGCTGTTACTGCAGTTAAATTCACTGGCGTGGAAACATCACCACAATAAGAACTTAATGGATTGATAGTTGAATCGGGTAAGGCGTTTATTGTTATTGTTTTCATCGCAGATGAATCTACGCAACCATTCAATGTAGCAACAACCTTGTAATTGTGCGCACCTACAGTAGTTAATCCATTGATAGTAGCATTAGTTCCTGAACCTGCATATTTCCATTGAAAAGTGCTTCCTGATGGTGTTGCACTTGCGGTTAAGGTGTGCGCCTCGCCTTTGCAAAAAGAAGTTTTATTAGGATTTACAGTTACAGTGATTGCAGTTGGCAAAGGGTTGATTACGACTATAGCTGAATCGGAATTTTTAACGCACGATTTAGTAATATTTCCTGCATTAGCAACGACTATTCGGTACCAAGCTGTTTTAGCAACATTGGTTAAAGTAGCTTTACCTCCTGCTATTGAACCAGTAGCTAAAGTATCTTTCCATAGCCCGCCATTGTTATAGCTTACTTGCCATTTGTAATCCAAACCATTGGTTAAAGCTTTGGTTACGATGGTTGCTTTATTAGGATCGCACACATTTAATGTACTTGTTGCGTAATCAATTTTAGGAATATCTGTTGGAGCGGTACAGCATGATTTTGCTTTTACCACAACAGGTATTGGATCACACGCTTCTGATTTTTCGATTACCATTTGTCCGAAAGCACCATAATGAGAACTATATCCAGTAATATCAACATAACCAGGAAGAGAATATGTGCTAGCTGTACCCGACCATACGGCAGTAGTAAACAAGTTACCACCACCAGTTGCTTTCAGCTTGTAATTTCCTGCCGGAACACTAATATCAAGAGTAACATTACCAGCTGAAGCACAAGGCACAGCAACAGTCTTGGTTGTTACAACATTATTACTTGCATCTAAAAGTTGAACTGTAACATTACTTGTTCCGCCACTACCTCCGCAAGAGCCAGTCCAAGCTTCTACTCCCATTTTAGCTGTTTTAATATTGATGGCTTGATGCGCTGTAATATTGGTAGTGTAAGCACCAGCACCCTGAGAACTAACGATTGTTGGTCCAGCCATAGTTCCAGCATTTGTAGTCGTTGCATTTTGTATCCACAAAGTTTGATCTCCTGTTGTTCCCCCAGCTGGAGTCCACGGAACAGATACACCTGTTCCAATCACTGGAGTCATGGTTTGAGAAGTAGACCATTTGTAAGATTTCCCATCACCTACAATTAAGTTAGTAGCGGTACCGCCGCCGTCGCAATATTCTAAGTTTGTTGGAGCTGTAGGAAGTTTTGAAGTAACATTAAATGTTTCTGTAACATTACAATTGTGTCCGGAAGCACTAGTCACCGTTAGAGTATGCAACCCTGCTTTATTTGCAGTATAAGTCTTACCAGAACCAGCTCCCGAAGGGCCACTCCAAGAAACAGAAGAAACACCTATTGTTGGTGTGGTAATACCGCAATCAACGGTGTAAGAACTCGGACTGCACAATTCTAAATCGGGAAGTGTAACCGCTAAATTTTCAATCAATACCACTTTATCATTAACCGAACAATTGTTATCGGGATCATCAATACAAACACGATAAACTCCAGTAGTACTAACCGTTTTCGACCAAACACCCGTGTTTGTTTGTGTTTGAGGGTTGCCTGTGCCAGAAAACCAAAATACAGATGCATTACTTTGTTGGCCAACTGAAACATGAGGATCTAAGGTAATATTGGTACCTGATTGCGTACATAGATTAATAGTATCAGGCAATTGAAAATCGGCAGTATAGGCATTACCAGCAGTAATATTTTGACATGAATTGATAAATGAAATGTCGTCTATTGCAACATCTAATCCCGAAGAACCTCCAGATGAATTAACGAATTCGAAACGAATGGTCACCTTATCATATATTCCAACGGGAGTCCATTTTGCACTCATTTGCGTCCATTGCATCAATCCAGAAGGCGCAGTTGTAACAGGCAAAGTCACCTTATTAGCATTATCAACCACACCGTTAAACTCAGGAATCACCACCACCTGCATTTGCGGCGCTGTACCAGTTGAGAAATTGGCTATATAAGCTGAGAACCAGTAGTTCTGACTAGGATAAATACTCACTTTTTGTTCCCAAGCTATAGGTTTACCTCCGGTTTTCGGACTCGTTTGGCGATTGTTCAAATCGACCAACAAAGCATACCCTTTACCTGCTTTTCCAGGAGTATGATCTTTAAAATTAGCATCACCACCGTAAGACATGCCCCAATATGTGTTATTAGTCCAATTTGTTGAGGCACAAGTAAAGTTTTCTGCTCTTGCAACTGCATAACCATCTCCCATTCCATAATGACAGCCGTTAGCAGCAGAACTTATGCTCTGCCCCTTAAAGTCCATATCAGAATAAAAATCGAAATCACTGCCAACTGCAGCTGTATGCTTTGTTCCGCTTCCGCTTAGGTATCCAGCCTCAAAATCTCCATTTCGTACGGCCTCCTCAACAGGCACATTGGTGCATTGAGCAAATAAATATTGTGTAGATAAAGCTAGTAGTAGCGTAAGTAGTCTCTTCCCCATTTGATAATCGTAATAATGTTAGTAGTCCAAAAAGCCTCAGTAGAACAATTCAAGAAGCGTTTTGTTACAGGCGCGAAGATAAAAAGTAAAAACCTTACTTCAAAAGAAAAAAAGCGTCTGAAAATCAGACGCTTTTAACTATTTTCTACAAGAAATTATTTCGTTTTGTAATCTTGATACAGCTTTCTAATCACCCCATCGCCCATACCAGTTTTGGGAACATTCACCACCTCAGCTCCCGACCAGCGCATTACGTTTAAAAATATCTCGGCTGCTGGCTCAATAACATCGGCTCTATCGGGTTTCAAACCCAATTCACTAATACGCTCCTCGTAAGTCCGTTTTTTAATGTCCTGATAAATATCTTTCAAAACGTCGTAATCCAGCTCAGATGTTTTGCGTGATTTCGTCATTTTACTTAATTGGTTAATATTTCCTCCCGAACCAATTATCTCCAAATTCTTTTTGCCTTTGCAATTCTCTTTAATCCACTTTTTCATCTCCTCCCATGTTTCTTCACTCACTTTGTTTTGCAACAAGCGAATGGTGCCTATTTTAAAAGAAGTAGATGCTTCGGCTTTGTTGTGATGAAATAACGTAAGTTCCGTACTTCCGCCACCCACATCTGTGTATAAAAACGGACGCTCAATGGCCAATGATTGAAAAAGATGGTTCGCATAAATGAAATCGGCTTCTTCTTGCCCCGAAATAATTTCAATTTTAATTCCGGTTTTATCCTTTACCTCATCAACAATCTCCACATTATTTTTGGCATCACGCATGGCAGATGTAGCGCAAGCTCTGTAAGAAATCACTTCATGCACCTTCATCAGCCTATCGAAGGCCGTCATGGTATACACTAATTTTTTAATGGTATCATCAGATATTTGTCCGTTCTCAAAAGATTCTTTTCCCAATCTCAACGGCACACGATAAGATTCATTTTTATTGAAAATAGTTCCTTTAGCATCTTCTACAACATAGTAGATAATGAGCCTGATGGCGTTTGAACCAATATCTATAGCAGCAAACTTTAAAATATTCATTAAGCCGATTTTTGGCTTCTAAGATAATTGTAATAATCTATATGCGCCTGAGTTTTTTTAGATTTCACTTCAACATGATATGAATTTGATAAATTAACATCTAAAACTCTAGCCTTCACATTGTCGTTCCATTGCATTTCCATGAACTCTTTGAGTTCGGCTTTAATTTTACTATCTAAAATCGGACAAATAACCTCTACCCTATTGTCGAAATTTCTGGTTAAAAAATCGGCAGAAGAAATGAAACACAATGTTTTTCCTCCGTTCTGAAATGTAAACACTCTCGAATGCTCTAAATACCTTCCTACAATACTTCGAACTTGTAAATTCTCCATACCCTCAGCACCTTCCACCACACTGCAAATACCTCTAACCATCAATCTTACATGAACACCTGCGGCCGCTGCAGCATAAATTTTCTTTACCATAGCTTCATCGTTCAAGCTATTCATTTTCAAGAAAATTTCAGCTCGTTTGCCAGCTTTGGCATTTTTTATCTCAACGTTGATTAACGAATTTATTTTTTTTCTGCTGTTGAAAGGTGAAAGAATAAGATGTTTGTACTTGTAAGGTTTGTAAACATCTTCGAAAAACTTGAACATGTTGTGTATGTCGGCAGTAATCCTCGTATCGGTGGTTAACAAAGAAACATCTGAAAAAATCTTGGCGGTATCTTTATTGAAATTACCTGTCCCAACATTAGCGTAACGAACCGTTTTATTGCGCTCTCGGCGCGAAATCAACACCAACTTACTATGAACCTTTAAACCTTTTAAACCATACAACACTTTAACACCTGCTTCTTGTAAAATTTGAGCCCACTTGATATTTGCTTTCTCATCGAAACGCGCCTGAATCTCCATCAACACAGTTACCTTCTTGCCATTTTGAGCAGCATTAACCAAAGCATTAATTACCGCCGATTCTTTGGCCAAACGATAGATGGTCATTCTAATCGTTTTCACCTTTGGATCAATCGCCGCATCGCGCAATAAATCTAAAAAGTGAGTAAAAGAATGATATGGATATTGTAACAAAACATCTTTTTGTTTTATCACTTTGAATAGATTGCCGCCCTTTGCAAAATCGGGATGCACCAATGGTGGCTGCGGAGTAAACTCAGCTCCAGGAATACCTAATGAAGGGAAATCGATAAAATCTCGAACGTTGTGGTATTTACCTCCTGGAATTAAGATTTCTGTTTCTATAATCTTCGCTTTTTTTAAGATAAGATTTAGTAACTTATCAGGAATCTTAACATCGTAAACAAAACGAACTGGATTGCCTTTTTTTCTTTGCTTAATGCTATACGACAATTGATCAGTCAAACTCTTTGAAGCATCGGCCTCAATATTCAACTCTGCATCGCGCGTTACTTTTATAGTATAAGACTCAAATGTGTCGTATTCTTCAAACAAGGTAAAAATCTCACTTAAATTATAGCGAATCACATCATCAACAAACATTATTGCTTTCTTGTTTTTAGTACCAGGAACAACAACAAATCTGTCTATCGCATCGGGAATTTCAATAATTGCAAATTCATCATCTTCATTTTTAGAAGAATCTTTAAGCACTACTGACAAATAAATTGTATCGTCATGCAAATCGGGAAATTGAGGCGCTGAGTTGATCATGATGGGCACTAAGAACGGACGAACCTTTTTGGTGAAATAATTTTTAACGAATTCTCCTTGCTCCTTGCTTAAATTTTTCTCATCAATAAAATCAACTCCTTTTTTCTCCAACTCAACACACAGGGCCGTTAGCGTTCTTTCAGCTTCATGCTGTAAGCGCAACACGGTTTTGTGTATTTGTATCAACAAACGCTTATCTTGTTTGTTATGCTCTACGTGAATCTTGCGAAACAACGACCCCACACGCACGCGATAAAACTCATCCATATTGTTAGAAAAAATACCTAAAAAGCGCATTCTTTCTAGCAAAGGATTCTTAACGTCTTGTGCCTCTTGCAAAACTCTTTCGTTGAACGACAGCCAACTAACCTCTCTATTTATATTTGGTATTTTCTTTCCCATATTGATTTGCAAAAATACTCTACTTAATGGCTAAACGAAATTATTCATATTAATTTTATGTAAACTCTTATAGTATTTTGTAGTTTCGGGAATGAAGAAATTTTTATCAACTCTAGTCATTATTTTATTATCCTTTGAGGGAATGAGTCAAAATGCCGACATCAATCTACTTAAGGAAATCAATGTAAATAGAAATAAAAATCTCGATGGCACCTTTCTTTTTTTCACTCATTCTGATATTCCAGTTTGTATTGGTGCGCCCTTAATTACAACAGGTATTGGACTACTCAAAAAAGATTCTGCATTAACCCGAAAAGGGATTTACATGGGCGCAACTTTTGTGGTAGCTTCGGGCATTAGCGTAGTGCTGAAATACGGCATCAACAGAGATCGTCCGTTTGTTACCTATCCTTTTATCGAAAAAATGACCGATGCTGGGAGTCCGTCTTTTCCATCTGGCCATACCTCCAGCGCTTTCGCAGCAGCAACCTCATTATCCTTGGCATTTCCAAAATGGTATGTTATTGCGCCATCATTTATTTGGGCAAGTGGCGTGGGGTATTCTCGAATGCATTTGGGCGTTCATTATCCAAGCGATGTTTTGGCCGGAGCAATTATTGGCGTAGGTTCGACTTATGTTTGTCATAAAATAAATTTGTGGTTAGTAAATAGAAAGTGATGGATTGGTTTTCGCAATTTTCGTTTGAACGATATTTGGCTGTTTGCTTAATCGCTGTCATTCTGCCTGTGTTAGTTATTTTACCTCTTTTAAATGAAGGCGAAACTACAGAAGGAAAATGCATCTACAACAACCGTCACAACTGGTCGGTTGTGCAAGTTGAATTGGGAGAATACATCTATGAAATCACGGTGCTAGATGCTCTTTATGAGCCAGGCGAAAAGATAAAAATTGCTTACGACCCTAAAAACACCGACGACTATGTAGTGCTTGGTTTTGCTGGTATTTATCTAAACAAATGGGGAGTGATTAGCGGCATGCTAATTTTCGTAAGCACCGCTTTATACTTAAGTGCACGCGACGACAAACACGAAAGAGCCCAAAAAGACAAATGGGTATTTAAAAATCCGTGGAAAGGAAATCCGTTTTTGAAAAATAGAAGAAGATGAAATAATCTCTTTTAGATTCTTGCTTGTGAATTTTAAAACTAAGATATTAGCATCATAGCAAATCGAATATGTCTTTATTTGAAAAAGAATTAACTGTATTTTATTCCATTCAAAATAACCTCAAAAAGGAAAACCCTTTTGGTGGCTATGTTGTTATTTTCAACAACGAAACACTTGGTATTTGGAAGGAGCGCAGCGAAGCATTGCAAAATGGTTTGCAAAAATATGGCAATGCTCCTTTTTTAGTAAAGAGCATTTTTGAAGAGCAAAGAACCATTAACTATACTAATAAAATTCAGTCGATTTAAATGTAACCAAAACATACGTTGAAATACAAAATAATTTTTGCTGCGCTGATATCGTTTGCTAACACTGCTCTTTCTCAAACAATAAATCCTATTGGAACTTACAGCAAGCTATCTTCAAGTAAAAATCAATACATACTTAAAATAAATAGCGACTCAAGCTTCCGAATAACAATTCAATATCGCAAAGGATTTGAAGAATGGGCCGAAGGACATTGGACATACAAAAAAAAACAAATTAACATTAATTGAAAACGGACGAACTAAATCCAATGCAAAATATAGACTAATTTCAAAAAAAGGTATAATTATCGCCCGTTCAGTAAGGTTTATTGATTTCAGTATTTTTTATAATTACTACAAACGAAAATTAATAAAATCTTAATTTTTTTTCTGAAAATCAAGGTAAAAGTGTTTCAACAAAAAAAAATTAAAACAAACTTTTAAGTAATTCCTTCAGCTGTTTATCACTTATATTTTCTTTCTCCGACTTATCAAAAATAGAAACCAAGAAAACTGTTTCATTGATAATTTTGACACAGGTAATCACTCTAGCTCCTCCTGACTTACCTTTGTTTTTCGACTCTATTGACAAGCGAATTTTGTAGCAATCATTTCCTAACGATGTTCCCTGCTCTGGATCTTTTTCTAATCTGCTTATTAAATCAGCGTATTCATTCTTTAGGGATCTGTATCTTTTAGCTAAAGCTTTAAGTTCCTTTCTGAAATTAGGAGTAGCGATTATACTATAACTCATTCAATAAATCTTTAGCAGAAATGCCTTTAAGTTTACCCGAAGAAATTTTTTGAACTTCATTAATCCCATTCTTAACTCCTTTTAAAACTTCTGATTTATAAGGAGTAAGCGGTTCGGCTTTAACGTAGGACAAGCTGTTCAACAACTCCATTACAAACGCCGCCTTGCTGTCTTTTACATCTAATAATAATCTCATAATTGAAATATTTATTCTCAAATATACATCATGCTCGATTCAAATGAAAGAAAAATCACTTCTTCAACAACGCAATCTTCAACACCTCCCCCGCATTCTTCACATATTGAAACTTCAAATCCTTAATGTATTTCGGATTGATTTCTTTAATGTCTTTTTTGTTTTCTTCTGCTAAAATAATTTCGGTGATATTGGCTCTTTTGGCTGCTAGAATTTTTTCTTTGATTCCTCCTACCGGCAATACTCTACCGCGCAAAGTGATTTCGCCCGTCATGGCTAATTTGTGTTTTACCTTTCGTTTAGAGAAAACAGATGCCAATGCTGTAAGCATAGTAATGCCAGCCGACGGACCGTCTTTAGGCGTTGCGCCCTCTGGAACGTGAATATGCACATTCCAATTATCGAATTCGTCTTCGTTAATGCCATTTTCTTTGGCGTGTGATTTCAAATATTCTAAAGCCAAAACAGCCGACTCTTTCATTACATCACCTAAGTTTCCGGTAAGAGTTAATTTACCTTTTCCTTTGCTTAAACTAACTTCGATAAAAAGTATATCTCCACCTACGGCAGTCCAAGCCAATCCAGTAACCACGCCCACAAAATCATTGCCTTCGTATTTGTCTTTTAATCTAGCCGGACCCAAAATTTTCTCTAAACTTTTCATCGATACTGTTTGGTCGGGATTCTTACCAATCACAATATTTTTAGCCTGATTACGCACTACTTTTGCAATCTTTTTTTCTAAAGAACGTACACCCGATTCACGAGTATAACCTTCAATGATAGCTTGCAAAACCTCGTCGGTAAAAGCAATTTGATTTTCTTCTAAACCATGTTCTTTAATCTGCTTAGGAACCAAATGTCTTTTTGAAATTTCTATTTTTTCTTCTTCCGTATAGCCACTCACTTCAATGATTTCCAGTCGATCGCGTAAGGCAGGCTGAATGGTGCTTAGTGAATTAGCTGTTGCTACAAAAAGTACTTTCGATAAATCGTAATCCATCTCCACATAGTTGTCGTAGAATTTTTCGTTTTGCTCGGGATCTAAAATCTCTAACAAAGCCGATGAAGGATCACCATGAGAATCTCTGGTTACTTTATCGATTTCATCTAACACGAAAACGGGATTCGAAGATTTCGATTTTTTCAAGTTTTGAATTACTCTTCCAGGCATTGCACCAATGTACGTTCTACGATGCCCGCGCATTTCAGCTTCATCGCGAATTCCACCCAAACTCATGCGCACATATTTTCTGCCCAAAGCCTCGGCAATAGATTTACCTAAAGATGTTTTACCAACTCCGGGAGGTCCGTACAAACAAAGAATTGGAGCCTTCATATCTTTCTTCAATTTTAGAACGGCCAAATGTTCCAAAATTCTTTCCTTCACCTCATCCATTCCAAAATGATCTCTATCTAAAATCTTCTTCGCTTTCTTCAAATTGAAGTCGTCTTCGGTGTATTCATTCCAAGGTAATTCTGTTAGTAAATCCAAGTAGTTCAACGATACCGAATACTCAGAAGCTTGCGGATTCATGCGCTGCAACTTTTGCATTTCTTTATCGAAATGCTGTTGCACTTCTGCGCTCCACTTTTTGGTTTTTGCTTTTTCTTTAATTGCTTCTGCTTCTCTATCAGATGAATTTACCCCCAACTCTTCTTGAATGGTTTTGAGTTGTTGATGCAAGAAATATTCGCGCTGTTGTTCGTCGATACCCGTTTTTACTTTCGATTGAATTTGATTCTTCAACTCCAGCATCTGTAGTTCTTTCGAAAGGTGTCCGAGAACCGCTGTAGCTCTATCGCTCAAATCGCCAATCTCTAACATCTTCTGTTTATCGGTAACAGCGAGATTCATGTTAGAAGCAACGAAGTTGATTAAGAAACTCGGACTCTCAATGTTCTTGATAGCGAAAGCTGCATCACTTGGAATGTGTGGCGATTGCTTAATAATTTGCAAAGCCAAATCTTTCAAAGAAGAAACCGTTGCATCAAAATTCTTGTTGTTGTCTTTGGGTTTTGCTTCAATAATTTCTTGCACAGTACCCACCATGTAAGGCTCCTCTTTCACCAAGCCCGTAACTTCAATTCGTTTTTTTCCTTGAATAATTACGGTAGTATTTCCATCGGGCATTCTCAACACTTTCATGATGACACCAACAGAACCAATCTTATTCAAATCGTTGAAGGTAGGCTCCTCCTGAGTGTTATCTTTTTGAGAAACCACTGCAATAATCTTGTCTTTGCGATACGCCTCTTGAATCAATTTAATTGATTTATCTCTCCCCACCGTAATTGGAATAACCACGCCAGGAAAAAGAACAGTGTTCTTCAAAGGCAATAAAGGCAGCTCTTTCGGAATTTTGAAAGAGTTAATATTTTCATCATCGTCGCTAGTTAATAAGGGAATGAATTCTGTTTCATCATCCATTAAACTTTGCGCAATCATTGGTTGTATATTGAATTCGTCCATAATAAGTCAATTTGTCATTACAATTTATACCCTTCTCCTCGATTTCTAAATCAAAAGCGATTTTTTACGGGGACAAGTAATGTTTCAATGGATATGCCAAGGGAAGAATGCAGACAAGATGACACTTCAACAAAGAAAGAGATGTGTTACTGGGATGTGTGTTTCAAAAAAAAATAATATCACTAAAGTTTCAAAACTTTCTTAGTTAACCATTCTCCGTTTTCTCCATAAACCCTAAGAAAATAGATTCCACTAGAAAGACTTTTCAAATCATCTAAACCAAAGATGCTGTATTCATTTTTCGTCACCACATAATCGACATTGCGAATTTCTTTTCCATTCACATCAAGTAAAAGGAAATGCACATTTTGTTCAATTGCCGAATAGAGTTCAATACCAACATGATCTGTAAAAGGATTGTTTCGTAAAGAAATTAAAAAGGATTGTCCGTAAACAAACTCATCATTCTTTCGAGCATTCATATACATCGTCATGTAATTGGGTAAACCGAACCCCAAAAGAGAATCTGGCGTGCTGTATTGACTTGCATTAAGCTCCAATTGATTCTTCAATTCCCAGTTTTTAAGGTCAGGAAATGCTTGCCAATAGCAGGCTGTTAAGCCAGCTACAATTGGTCCGGAAAAAGAAGTACCAGAGCCAGCAACATAACCATTAGAGGTATGAGCCAATATTGTTTGATGTCCTTGCGCGCTTACATTGGGTTTGATATCTCCATCAAAGCTTTTACCTGTAGAACTGAAGAATGCATAATTTTTATTTTTATCAACGGCACCAACAGCTAGAACGCTATCTCCATCGGCTGGAGCCGAAATAAAATGCCAATCGGTTTGCGCACTGTTTCCTGCACTAGACACTACAAAAACACCCTTTCTAAATAAAGTGTTTGCTGCTTGGGTGACTAATGTTGTTTTACCATCCATATCGGCATAACTGTGATTGGTGGCTTCATTATCGAAAGTTGTGTAACCTAAAGAACTATTCACAACATCAACACCAATACTATCGGCCATTTCAGCAGCCATTAACCAATTATATTCTTCTAACAAAGATTCCTTTTGCGCATCCTCCGTAATAAATAAATGGTAATTTGCCATGGGCGCAGCTCCAAACATATGATCATCATTTGAAGCCATTACAGAAAGTACCATTGCCCCATGTTGATCTTTTTCGAAAACAGTTGCATCGTGATCAACAAAATCGTAGGTGTTTTTAATTCTTCCTTGTTCTTTAAGCAATGTAATAGCAGAAAACATTTCGGGAAATCCGGCATCAAAAATAGCTATGTCCATTCCTTCCCCATTAAACCCTCGTTCGTGTAAAAAATGCCCATTAAGCATACTCAACTGGTTTAACGACTGTCCATATTTATGCGAATACCACTGTACTTCTTCATCGGCAAATTTATTTTGCGATTTAAAAGTCTCATTGGGTAATTCGGTAAAAAAAGTAGCCGACTTAACGAAAAGAATGCTTCGTACGGGCGCAATTAAACTGCTATCTTGAGTAAGAATCAAAACTGAATTTCGCCACTTTGATTGTTTTACAACATCCACCCCCTGCAGTTCAATCGTTTCTATGTAAGAGCTTACTAAAGGCAAATCAAAAAAGTCTATCTCAACACCTCTTTTGGCTTTTTTCTCTATAGAAGCTGCACTTAAAAACTGCTCAGCATCGCTTAAAGACATAGAACCTTTATCTTTAAAAACAATTTCGAAATAAAAATTTTGGGAAAAGGCAAAGCTGGCAACAAATAAAAAAAGAATAGTTATTTTCTTAGTTCTTTCCATGCGAAACATAGCGCCATTCGTAAATAACTCCTTTTTGAATCTTGTTCATAATATTCACATTTGGAGAAATATCTTGCGATTCAACATCTATCACCTTTTTGTACACCAAGCCTACATTTCTAGCATACTTCTCTGTATATAGCTGTTTAGAAATTTTGGTCTCCACATCTCTTTGCAACACGGTTGCAGTTGAATCAAAAGAAAGGTATTTCACATCAACTTCTTGAATTGTATAATTCCATTCGTCTTCAGAATTGAAGGCATTTCCGTTCCAAGTCGCACCTTGTGTTACCGGAAATTTTAATCGCGAATACCTAAAACTTTCTTCAACCCTTTCGTAACGTCCAATCAACTTGGTAACATACCAAACATCTGTTAAAACAAAAGCAAGAGTATTGATATCAACATTGTTTGTATAAAACCTTTTGTACCTCTTGTATTCATATGAAGTATTGCCCAACAAATCGGTGAAAGGCAATCCAATTTCTTCCTTAAGTTGGAATTTGAACGTATCTGACTTTTTTGTAAAATTATTGAAATAGATAGAATCTACATCATAAACAATATAACTACCTGTTTCTAAAGGCACATAGTTGTAGCCAGCATCAATAGAAATAGCAGCATCTTTTTTACAAGCACTAAAGAAAAGTACTGCAAAAGCAAGAATAACTAAAACTGCTCTTCTTTTTGCAACAAACCTTTGTCGTAATGCTTCCATACACCTGTTTTTTTACCTTTTTCGTAAGTTCCTTCTACCTTCAATGTACCATCAAGATAATACTCTTTATATACTCCTTGCAACTTATCTAGATGATAATTTGCTTCGCGTACAATCTTTCCATTTTGAAAAGCCTTAAAAACTCCTTCTCTAAAGCCAGCGTTGTAGGTAATAATGGAATCTAGTTCTGCGTCGGCACTGTAAAATTTCCACTCACCAATTCGTTTGTCTTTAAAAAATTTACCTTCTCTCTGCAAAATGGTAGACTCATAATAGTGTGAATAGTTGCTGGTATAATCTAAATTAAATACTTCTTTACTTCGAATAACTGTTTCAGATGTGTCCCAATAAGAAATACGCGGCTCACTAGTGTATACTAATACTCCGTTTTGATAAATTTCTTTCTTTTCCTGTTTCCCCAAATAACCATTAAAAATCCACTGTCCGTTTTTTAATCCGTTTTTATAATTACCCAAAGTAGATGCTACTTCATTAGGATAATAAGTTGTAAAAAAACCTTCCTGTTTTCCTTTCTTAAAAGTTCCTTCACTTTTCACTTTTCCGTTTTCAAACCATTCTTTAACAGCTCCTTCTTTAATTCCATTATTGTACGTTTCCAAACTTGAACAAATGCCATTTCTGTAGTACAATTTCCACTCACCATGCTTAACACCTACTCTATAAAACTCCTGCGAAACCAAAGAGCTATCTTGAGCATAGTACCTCCATAAACTATCTTTTTTTTGGTTATTGTAAAGACCTTGTGCCATCACTACACCATTTGGATAATATAAAAAAGCTGCTGCTTTTTTCCCGCCAGGATAGTAATTCAACTGAGCTTCTAACTTTCCGTTCTTTTCGTAATAATGTTTGAACTGACCGGTTGGCACACCATGATTAAAAGTACCTTCAAATTTCTTTTTACCATTTTTGTAATTTTCTACCCATGCGCCATGTTTTTTGCCTTTAGCATCAACCTTATTAGTTGTCTCTGGGGTGGGCTGAGCCAACAATTGCACACTAAAAAATAAGCTTAAAATAATAATGAAGTTCTTCATGCTGTTAATTTTGGAGGAAGGTAAACAATTTTCATTCCTTGATTTAAGTCCCCGATTCTAATTTTATTAACGGCGAATTGTAAATTGGTTACAATACTTTTTCTAATTCATAGTGATTGCGATTGGGTGAGTTGCGCGACACCAGCTCGGCAATGAAGCCCGCTAAGAAAAATTGCACTCCCAAAATCATGGCCACTAGGCTAAAATAAAATGATGGTCTATCGGTAATAACCGAATAATCTGAGAACATTTTAACTCCCCACAAATAGGTGATAAAAATGAAACCAAAAGCAAACATTAAAGTGCCCAAAGCCCCGAAAAGATGCATTGGTTTTTTTCCGAATTTCGAAACAAACATTATAGATAACAAATCTAAAAAGCCGAACAAAAAGCGCTCTAAACCAAACTTTGTCACGCCATATTTGCGCTCTCTATGAATCACTACCTTCTCCCCAATCTTTCTAAAACCAGCCCATTTAGCAATTACTGGAATATATCTATGCATTTCACCATACACCTCAATGGCTTTTACCGCCTCTACTTTATATGCTTTTAAGCCACAATTAAAATCGTGTAAATAAATACCGCTCATTTTGCGCGTTGCCCAATTGAACAATTTAGTTGGTACTGTTTTACTAATAGGATCGTAACGTTTTGCTTTCCATCCCGAAACTAAGTCGTAGCCTTCTTCGATAATCATTTTGCGTAGTTCTGGAATTTCATCTGGACTATCCTGTAAATCGGCATCCATAGTGATAACTACCTTGCCATTGCATCTTTCAAAACCTGTTTGTAAAGCAGCCGATTTACCGTAATTTCTTCTGAATTTAATACCGCGAACATTGGCATCTGCAGCACAAATCTCTTCTATTACCTGCCATGATTTATCTCTACTGCCATCGTCAACAAACAACACTTCGTATGAAAGATTATTTTCTTGCATCACCTTTAAAATCCAAGCGTGCAGCTCTTTTAAAGACTCCTCTTCATTAAAAAGTGGTATGACAACAGATATATCTAGCATTATTCCTTAATCTTATTTTTAAAAATAGTTTTTTCCTTTCTAAGTAAAAAACCAAACAACAACGAAGTGACGAATCCAAAAATTGCCATTGTAAAACAATTTGCCATCATCACCAATAAAGGTGAATGAAAACCTTCGTACACCATTGCTTTCTGCTCCTCGGTAAATTTCTTACCGGTATACAAATCGCGCATCATTTTATCTATTAGGTCTTGCGGACCATATTGAAATAGCAAAAAAGTAACAAAACCCATGATGACTCCTGCTGCAATTCCAGTATTGGTTCCTAAGCGCAGTGCTTCTTGCAACGACAAAAAACCACTATTCACCTTATTTCTAAAGTATTTCAAAAAGAAATACATGCTAAAAATAATTACTCCTAACTTCAACAAGTTAACTACTTCCATTGGAAAAGGAAGTACATAGAACATCATATCAGAAAAAGCGATGAATAAACCCCATAGGAGTCCGAAATTCAATGAATATTTTAATACCGCTGGCATGAGGCGAAAATAATAAAACTTTACGGTTAATTTTCAGCCAATTAGTTAGAACTTGTAATATTTGATGAAGAAAATTCAACTTTTTTTCTATTTTTGTGCGGGGTAAGTCTTGTGCGACCAGCTCCTGCTGAACTCCCCCAGGTCTGGAAGGAAGCAAGGGCAGGTGGTTGAGCGGTGCGACGCAAGTAGCTTACCCTACTTTTTTTTTTAAGGGGGTGGTCTTCTTTTCGAAACGAAAAATTTAAAAGTATGCAAACAAATTTCGACCACGTAAAACACATTTTATTTACAAGTTTATTTCTTCTTGCATTTGCCTTTGCAAACGCACAAGCACCAAGTAAAAAAGCCACCAACGACGACGATTATGATGCTCCATTCCGAATGTTTCAAGGTGGATTAGGTGGAGCGTACAACGACATGATTTTGAAATATGGTGTTAACAGTAGATTCTTCTTTAACATCAACACCAAAACCTATCTTGGTCCGGAATTCACTTATTATTTCGCTAACAACACAACAAAAGCCGAATACTTCTTTGAAGTAAATATTACGAGAAACATTGTGCCTATTGGTAAAGTTGCTTTTTTCGGACTCACCGGTGCTACCTGGAGATTTGGAGACATTCAACCCGTTATCGACAATACCAAATCATTTCAAGGCATTAACTTAGGTTTTGGAATGAGTTGGAGAAAAGACCATTGGTCGTGGTTTATTACCGAAAAAATCACCAGTTTAAATGCCAACTTATGGTTGAATGCAGGTGTAGCTTATTATTTCGACATACCAGCATTGGCTAGATTAACCAACATCTACAACCTCAACAAAAGAACCCGAAAAGAATAATATTTTGAACTTCGAGAAAAGCATAAGCAAAGAACAAATCACTCAACTTCCCTTGTACAGCTACGACGGTAGAGTTGTAATTCTCGATGACAAAAAAGACATAGCGCAAGCTTTCGAAGAGATTTCTAAAGAAAGTATTGTAGGTATCGACAGTGAAACAAAACCATGTTTCAAAAAAGGGCAGTACAACCATACTGCCCTAGTGCAATTGGCAACAGCCACAACAGTCTATTTGGTAAAACCTCAAAAAACAGGTTTACCTATTGAGTTTGTAAATCTTTTGGAAAATAAAGACATTATAAAAGTAGGTATTGCGATCGCTCAAGATTTAACCGACCTACGCAAGTTCAAACCATTTAAAGAGAAATCGATGATTGATTTGAACAATTTATGCACTCAACTGGGCTTTCAAAATATTGGAGCAAAGAATTTAAGCGGTATTTTTTTAGGTTGCAGAATTAGTAAATCACAACAAACTTCAAACTGGGAACAAGATCCACTTACCCATGCACAAGTGCTTTACGCTGCTACAGATGCTTGGATTTGTAGAGAGATTTTGAACAAAATGATTGACAGTGGATTGTATTCTGTCTAAAAAATCAAGAATCTTTTCTTTTTAAAAACTGACCTCTCGGTTCATCGCCCTCATGCAAGGCAATGTCGGAATGAAGAAACATTACTGCCTCTCTAGAATCTTTCACTTTAGAGGTAGTGCGCTCTAACATCTCTGTTTCAAAATCTCTAAGCACACTCTTTCTTATTCCCTGTTCTCTCCATTCTGAATGTGGTCTGCAGCCTTTAGAAATTTGGCGCGCTAAGGCCAAAGCATCTAGTAGAGCTTGATTCGCACCTTGTCCTTTAAACGGACTCATTGGATGTGCTGCATCGCCAATCAAGGTGACAGACCCCATGTTAGTTAGTAAATCTGCAGTTAACATTTCTCTATCGTAAACAGGATAACCTATCACATTAGCTTCCTTGGTGGTCAACAATATTTGAGGTATAGGTTGATGCCAATTCGCTCTTCTACAAACTTCCTCTTTTAGAACTTTCGCACCTTTCGCGCTCAAATGTTTTGCTTCCTCTTCCAACAAAGGAAAACTAAATTGCCACATTACAGACTCTTTATCATAGGGCATCACATAGATTCGGTCGTTACCATTCACCGTTTGAAAAATGGTAGCAGAATCCAACAATGTTTTATCAACCTCTTTCAAATCTTCTAATTTGCAAATACCCAATATTACGATGCAACCCAAATAGCGCAAAGGATTCTCTTCTTCACCCAGCGCCAATTTTCTAACAGAACTACGAATACCATCTGATCCAACCACTAAATCTGTATGCACACTTTTAATTTCACCTTGAACTGTAAAACGCAGTTCAACACCTCCACTTTCAAGTTCTTTAAAATCTAACAATTGGTGTCCCCATTGCACAACATCTTCACCCCCTAATTGCTTAATAAGCGCCATGCGCAGCGATTGCCGAGCAACAAGCATATTGGTTCTTTTGGGCGGATTTTTAGCATTGTTAGGCATCCATTTTCTCATACCCCACTCACCAATAATTTTCCCATCTGCATTATGCACTACATGCCGTGTTGAGATCACCCCCTCTTTTAAAGGAGAAATACCCAAGCCTTCTAATGCTTTAGTAGCCTGTTGTAATGTTAAACCGTATCCTTGCGAGCGCTCATCAAAACTTTTATCTCTTTCAAACAAGGTAAAAGGAATAGCGCGATGCAAACAAGCAACAGCCAAAGCTACACCTGCAATGCCGCCCCCTATGATAGCAACGTGAGGATAATTTTCTTTGTCGGGAAGTGGAGATTGTTCTATAGCCAACAAACCTGTTCCGGCACAAGCAGAGCAAGCATATAATTGACCTTTGGGAGGAATTGGTGCAAGGCCTGTTCTGCCCGATTTATCAAATTCTGCTAAAGCTCGCTGATAACTCAATCTTACACTTTTGCGCAAGCCTTTGCTCTTTTTACCTCTTCCCTTACATTCAAAACAAGCGATCCAACTACTCATCGATTTTTGTTGAATTGATTACTTCATCTGCCCCAAAGTAATTAATGCCTGATAAATGTATTGGTCATTAAGAAGTGTTTTATGAAAACCACTCAATCTCTCTTTCAATGCTTTATCACTTTCAATTTTCGATTTTTCATCCTTTAGATAATCTACATGCACAGATTTCAAACCTTTAATTGCCTTTTCCATTTTCTCGCTGCTTGCTTTCAAATGTTTCATGTCACGCTCGTAATCCACATATTTCAAAGATTGCATTGTATTTTTCTCTTCTTTTCTCACCAACTCTAAATGAGCGTTAAGCAACTTGAAATAAGATGTTGTATCTAATCGCGTTTTAGCCGATGCCTGCAATTCTTTATAATGAGGCTCAGGCTTATAAATTGCATATTTCGCTTTTTTAATTTTAGTCCAAGGCATAGGGAAATCTTCTTCCCTTTCTCCTTGCTTAATGCCTGAATACAAGTCGGGCATTATAATATCTGGCACTACCCCTTTAAGCTGCGTCGCACCACCATTAATTCTAAAGAATTTCGACTGCGTAATTTTCACAGAACCCAAATCATCATCACCTACTGTTTGATCTAAGGTAGATTTAAACTGATTCAATTCATAAAAACGTTGCACACTTCCTTTGCCAAAAGTAGATTCGGTACCCATAATCACCCCACGATGATAATCTTGAATAGCAGCCGCAAAAATTTCAGATGCGGAAGCGCTAAAACCATTCACCAAAACTATCAATGGTTTGGTATCTTGAATCCCTGGATTAGGGTCTTTGTATGCATGACTGCTGCCCGATTTATCATCAACAATTACTACTGGGCCCGACTCAATAAAAATACCAATCATTTGTATCGCATCTTGCAGAGAACCACCACCGTTGTTTCTCAAATCTATTACTGTACCTGCAATATCGTTTACCGATAAGCGCTCTACCTCTTTCATCACATCGGTTGCCGAATTTCTACCACCTTGCCTGCTAAAATCGGCATAAAAACTAGGTAGATTAATATATCCATATTTAGTGTTGTCGCCATCACGTGTTAAAATTGCCGACTTAGCAAAGGTCTCTTCCAGCACTACAACATCTCTAATAATTGGAATTATTTTGGTAGTTCCATCCACCTTTTTTACCGTTAATCTCACCTCAGTTCCTTTTGGTCCGCGAATCATCCCCACCACTTTATCTAATCGCATATCGGCAACATCCACAGGTTTATCGGCACCTTGTGCAACCTCTAAAATTAAATCTCCGGCTTCTAATTCTCCTTGTTTCCATGAAGCACTACCAGGCACTATAGCTGTTACTTTAACATATCCATCCTTTTCCTGAAGTGTTGCGCCAATACCTTCCAATCGGCCTGTCATGTGAATATCAAAATCTTTTTTCTCTACTGGAGCAAAATAATTGGTGTGCGGGTCGTACACACTCATCAAAGCATTTACATACAATGAAAACTGCTCGGTAGCATCAACTTGTTTTAAGCTTTTGCTCCATTCCTCATAACTTTTCAATACTTTTTCGCGCGCTTCTTTTTCTAGTTCAACATCGCTCTTCTTTGCTTTTGCACTATCTGTTTCAATTCTTTCTTTTAAGTTGTAGTAACGCGATAAAACCTGATATTTCAATAGTTTTCTCCACAACTCTTTGCGTTCCACTTCGTTGGCTGGAAAAGCTCTTTTTTCTTCATCGGTTTCCACCGATTCTGCAACAGAAAAATCGAAAGGTTTACTTAAAATATCTTTGAAAATAGGCTCAATTTCCGACTCCCGCTTATTAATAATGATTTGTGCTTCATTGTAGAATTCAAGTGCACCACCGCTATTTATTTCGTCGTCGAGTAAATGCGCGTATTTACTCAATTGCTCCACATCTGATGCTAGCAAAACTCTTTTTGATCGGTCGATAGTTTTTAAATATTGTTTGTAGGCCTTTTCAGAAAATCCATCATCAATTTTAACATCTAAATAATGATAGTTTTTAGTGGATGCAAAAACATATTCTAAAATAGCCTGTTCTTTGGTTTTCTTCTCTTCGGGTTGTAAAACGTAAAAGCCAAAAACGCATAAAGCAGCTACAATTGCCACCACTGTTACCTTTAATTTCATAAGCATAATATATTCTTTTTGAAAGATTCATCTAAGATATTCTAAAAATATACATTACAAAGAGGCATAGCATTAAATTTCATTAAAAAAGCGGCCCCTAATTATAGGAAGCCGCCCATCTTACTTAATGAAAACTGTCTATTGCTTTTCTAATTCATATTTGAAATAATATGGTCCGCTTTCATTGCCTAACGACCAAACTTGCGATTGCTTTTTATTGGTAAGCACTCGAAATGTCATCTTTGTTGTATTTTGCTGAATCTGCAAACTATCTCCATTTGCAACCACTTTCCAAGTAAACGATTTTTCTGTTGAACTATCATTTTCCTTAGATGTGCCAGTACCATCATCTTTAAAAGAAATCGTAGCGGTTAAATCTGTTTTTTCACTTGTTTTTCCATTAATTACCGAAGTCATTTTTGTGTACTTCCAGGTCTCGCCATCTAAACGATTTTCAAGGGTAGTTTCTTTCGAACAAGAAACAATAGCCAAACTAGTTAAAGCCAACAGAGTCATTGTGATTTTTTTCATAGTAGTAATTTAAGTAGTTAATATGTGTGGAAGAGCGCTCTTGTTTTTAATTGTTACAAGCCGATAGAATTTTATTTTCGTTTTGTTGTTTTTAATATCTTAGCGCAATTAAGAAAAGAATTTATGATTGTTGTAGCTGATATGGGTTCTACTAAAACCGACTGGAGTTTTATAGACACCAACAAAAACATAGTGAAGTTGAGTACCAAGGGCTTCAACCCTTATTTTTATTCTACCGAAGAAATCATTGTTCTTTTGAAACCCGAATTTTCTAAACAAACTTTCAATTGGAACGAAATAACCAATGTGTATTTTTACGGTTCGGGCTGTTCTAGCAAGGACAAACAGCGCACTGTAAAGAATGCATTGGCTCCATTTTTTCCGCAAGCTGATTTATTTATTTCTCACGATTTGCTTGCTTCGGCTCGAGCAGTATGTGGTAAAAACAAAGGTATTGCTTGTATCTTAGGTACAGGAGCAAACACTTGTTTATATGACGGTGAAAACATTGTAGCCAACAATCCAAGTTTAGGCTTTTTATTAGGCGACGAAGGCAGTGGTGGCGATTTAGGCAGAGAGCTGATCAAATATTATCAGTACGGAGAATTACCAAAAGAAATTGAAGAAAAGTTTGAAAAGCAATACAATATAAATCGTCAGAAATTACTCGACGAAGTGTACAGCACCAAACATCCTAATGCCTACTGCGCTTCTTTCAGCACATTTGTTAATGAGAACAAATCGAATCCTATCATCAAGCAAATGATAGAAGAAAGAATGCAAGAATTCTTTAAACGTCATGTCACAAAATACGATGGGCACCAAAATATACCTATCAATTTTGTGGGCTCTATAGCGCATTACTTCGAGGAGAATTTAAAAACAGTTGCTCATACATTCAATTGCAAGGTTGGCATTATTGTAAAAAATCCAGTTGATCTATTAATTGCTTACCACACAAACTAATGGCATTTGCTTTTCACCACGATAAAGACGAATATTTCAAACAGCAAAAAGACAATGCTGCAGAATTCATTCATCCTTTTGTTGAACAATTTGTAAAAATTGATTCTAACTTAAAAGTATTAGAAATAGGTTGTGCCGAAGGTGGCGTGCTTTGTTCTTTCTTAGAAAAAGGAGCTAAAGGTGTTGGTATAGAATTGCTGCAAGCGAGATTAGATTTGGCCAATCATTATTTATCGGCACAAATTCCAATAGAACAATTCACGCTCATCAACAAAAATATTTACGACATCAATCCTGTTGAAGATTTACCTTTCCTTTTCGACTTGGTGATATTGATAGATGTTATTGAACATATTCCTCAGCAAGAAAAAGTGTTGGCCGAAATGAAGAAATTATTGGCCCCAGGTGGTAAAATATTTTTTGGCTTTCCACCTTGGCAAATGCCTTTTGGCGGGCACCAACAAATTTGCGAGAGTAAAATATTGCACCTTCTTCCCTACTTTCATTTATTGCCGCGTTTCATGTACAAAGCAGTATTGAAAATGTTTGGCGAAAAAGACTCAACGATTGAAGAATTGATGGATATTAAATCTACGGGTATATCATTGGAGAGATTTGAAAGAATTTGCAAAGAAAACGATTACAAAATAGTGAACAAAAAGTTGTATTTGATCAACCCTATTTACAAATACAAATTCAAGTTAACGCCACGCAAGCAATTCGGGTTTATCAGTGCTATTCCTTACATCAGAAATTACTTTACTACTTGTGGGTATTATTTGATTGAGATAAAATAACGCGAATAATTTAAACAGATGGGGTATTACAATACCGACGACAAAGGTTTTCTATCTTTAATTCCTTTCGATTTATAATCGCTTACTGTATATCCTGTAATTTGCTTGAACTGATTACTCAAATACTGTACGCTACTATAGCCCATCATGTAAGCAATTTCGCTTAAAGAAAGTTCGTCATAGGTAATCAACTCCTTAATTTTCTCAATCTTAATTAAGATGATGTATTTTTCTAAAGTTGATCCCGTTTTATCGGAGAAAATTTTACTGAGGTAAGGATAAGGCTGGCCCAAACGTTCGCTCAAATAATCGGAATTACGCATTAACGAATTGGTATTGCTACCATAAAAAATATGCTCAATCACAATGGTTTTTATTTGCTCTACCAACTTTACAGATGTGTCTTGCAGCAATTCAAATCCGTTTCTTTTTAAAATCGTGTCAATCACATCGAGATTTAAAACCTGTGCATCGTAATTGATTTCGGCTTCTCCCAACTTCACGTTCAATACTTCAATAAATCCTGTCCTCTGTAATTCTTCGCGAACCACTTTAACACAGCTGTTGCTCACCATATTTTTGATATGGAGAACAGTATGAGTATTAATGAAATTATGATGTTGCATAGAAAATGTTACCGCACAAAAATACTTCTAAAAAATATACGACGCCATTAAATAAACACCCTGATTAGAAAACTGTTTTGGGATGATGAAACCCAGCAAATCGGAAGCACCTACTTTTAATTGTAAATTTCTACAATCTACAGAGAAATTAGCGCCTGCATGATAAGTGCCGTACCCACCATAACCACCATTAAGTTCGGCCGACAAACAGCCATTGAATCTTCTTCCATACGCCACAATTAACTTAGGCACATAAGTCCCCCAGTTTTTGTAAAAAATATCACCTTCAATATAGTTTTTAGCATTTAAATAATGTCGGTAATTGGCATGAATCGTTAAGGGCAAAAGCATCCATCGCGCTGCTTTCTCGGTTTTTAAACCATCGCCTGCAATACTTTGCGCATTAATGTTTTCAAATGTAGAATCTTGAATAGCGAAAATATTGTCTATTTCTATTCCCTCGAAACGAAGGGTGGTATCCATTGATGAATGTGTTGTTTG
>JBMTCG010000035.1:0-24073 GCA_049430665.1 Flavobacteriales bacterium
ACTAGCTTAAATTTTTATAGTAAATGGTGGGCCGATTTTATTCTTGATGATTTTAGAAGTTATCAAGAAAAGAAGCGAAGGTTGATGAATCCTATTTTCATTCTGGAAAATGATTGCACTTAAATATTTTCATTCACACTACTATATGCATTAAAACCTTTCCGCAATCACCTCAACTTTTTTCAAATATAAAATTCTATTCTCCCATTTTGCCATATCAAATATCAATTCTTCTCTGCCTAGTGATTTGAATTGATTTACTGTTCCATACTTATTTTCCAATTCGTACAAACGCTCAATTCCTACTAATCCAAAAGCAAAAATAGGAGCGAGGCGGCGAACCAAATAATATTGTTGCCATTTAGAAAGAGTTGTTTTTTTAAGTGCATGGAAAAGCAAATCCAATTCATTTAAGTAAACTTCTTCTAGTTCTTTAACCGAAGTTATTTTACTCATCATAGTGTAAATGCATTCTTTGTAATCTTTATGAGTGTCGAAAATGTCGTTCATTAATTGTCCGAGAACACCCGATTGATATATAATAATATTCTCGTTTTCGTTCCACTTTCCATTGATCAGTGATGTTACAAGTAATGAGGTTTTGCCATTCTTGTTTCTTGATAAATGAAGTGTTTCTTCTTTGCTTAAATTCGCATGTGTTTGTTTTAATGATTCGTACTGTGCATGATAAGCATTATCCAAAGCAATGTAATATGCATTTGGAATATCTAATTTTTTGAACTCTTCTTCTAAGTTTAAAAAGAAACGTGCTTTGCTTGGAATCTCTTCTATCGGTAACCCTGCGCCAAACGATTTCATCACTATCTCTTTGTTCCATCCTTCTTCATCAAGCAAGTCATCAAAAACAGTTGCCATAGCACTCATCAAAGTGAGTTTTCTTTTTTCTGCTTTGCTTAATTTTCTTTGTTTCAACAACACGTAATTGTCGGCATTACCACAAATGGTCAACAAAGGATAATATTTTAATATTTTTTTTTGTTCATCTTTTGTTAGCGTGTGATTGGATTTAGCACAACATTTTTCTACCAAGGGTTTTAAATAGAATCGAATAATGAAATATTCCTGAATTACTTTTATGATGTAATCAGCAGAAATGAAGATGAACCAAAAGCTTGATTTTACAAACGTTTTCAAGGATATTTAAATGAGTAGCTAAACTACTAATTAATTTTTAAGTTTTATATATATTTGTAACTACCCAAATTTTGAATGTATGGAATTTTCAGCGCAACAAATAGCCGCTATGTTAGGCGGAACGATAGAAGGTGATAGCTCAGCCACGGTTAATACAGTTGCGAAAATTGAAGAAGGACACCCTGGAGCGTTGTCGTTTTTAGCAAATCCTTTATACACTCATTTTATTTATGAGTGCAAATCATCTGTTGTTTTAGTAAACAATGATTTTCAACCCGAAAAGGCGGTTAAAGCAACTTTGATTAGGGTAGCTAATGCTTACGAAGCCTTTGCGATGCTTTTAGCGCAATACGATAAAATCAAAAGAACACGAGTGGGCATTGATGGGCCGCACCACATTGGTAAAAACTCAACTTACGGGGAAAATATATACTTAGGTGCTTTTGCTGCTATCGGTAACAATGTGAAGTTGGGCAACAATGTTCAAATTCATGCACACGCAAGCATTGGTGATAATTGTATGATAGGAGATAATACCGTTATTTATGCTGGTGTAAAAATTTACGATTCTTGTAAAATTGGCGCCAATTGCATGATTCACGCGGGTGTGGTGGTTGGTGGAGATGGTTTTGGCTTTTCTCCAAATCAAAATAATAATTATCAAAAAGTTCCGCAGATTGGAAATGTAGTGATTGAAGATTTTGTTGAAATAGGTGCTAATTCAGCGATCGACAGAGCTACAATGGGTTCAACCATTATTCGCAAAGGGGTGAAGTTGGATAATTTGGTGCAAATTGCGCATAATGTGGAAATAGGAGAGAATACAGTAATTGCCGGACAAACGGGCGTTGCGGGGTCGACTAAAATTGGTAAGAATTGTATGATTGGCGGCCAAGTGGGCATCGTGGGGCATTTAACAATAGCTAACGGAGTGAAGATAGCAGCTCAATCTGGTATCGGACACAATATTCTTGAAGAAAATGCTATTTATCAAGGATCTCCAGCCTTTGATATTGGCGACTACAAACGCTCTTATGTGATGTTTAGAAATTTGCCCGAACTGGCAGGCAGAATAAGCGATTTGGAAAAAGCAGCCTCAAAAGAAGGCTAAACCACCTAAATTCTTTACATTTGGCGCTATCAAAATTGAGTATGGAGAAACAGCGCACGATAGAAAAAGAAACATCCATTGAAGGGGTGGGCTTGCACACGGGACAAAAAGTGAAACTTACTTTTAAACCTGCTTTAGATAATCATGGAATCGTTTTTCAAAGAGTAGATTTAGAAGGTCAACCTAAGGTTCAAGCCATTGCCGATAATGTTACTGAAGTTGAAAGAGGAACTACCATCGAGAAAAAAGAAGCGAAAGTAAATACTGTTGAACATGTGATGGCTTCTTTAGTAGCACTTAAAATCGACAATTGTTTGATTGAGTTGAACGGACAAGAGGTACCTATCATGGATGGGAGTTCTAAGCCTTTTGTAGAGTTGCTGAAAGCTGCTGGAGTGAAGTTTTTGAACGAAGATCGTATAGTTTATAAGGTTAAAGAAACCATCGTTTTTAGAGATGAAGCACGCGGTGTAGAATTAATGGTGGTACCTGATGATAGCTATAGCGTTACCGCTATGATTGATTACAATTCTCCGGTTTTGGGTACCCAACATGCATCGCTCGATAAAATTGAAGATTTTGAAGAAAATATTGCCTCTTCTCGTACTTTTTGCTTCTTACACGAATTAGAATTGTTGTTAAACCATAACCTAATTAAAGGTGGCGATTTAAGCAATGCTATTGTGGTGGTAGATAAAGTGGTGAGTCAGCAAGAACTTGATAAACTAGCAGTTTTATTTAACCGTGAAAAAGTTGAAGTAAAAACAGAAGGTTATTTAAATAACTTAGAATTGCGTCACAAGAATGAACCAGCTCGTCACAAATTACTTGATGTGGTTGGTGATCTTGGTTTAGTTGGTGCACCTATTCAAGGAAAGATAATTGCCAAAAGGCCCGGCCATGCCGCTAATGTTGAATTCGCTAAATTGATAAGAAAAAAAATGGAAGCTGAAAAAAATGCCGTTCCGCGTTTTGATTTAACAAAAACGCTTTATGACATCAACAAAATCATGACTTTGTTGCCACATCGTCCGCCATTCTTAATGGTAGATAGAATTTTAGAGATGGAGCAAGAAAGAATTGTTGGTTGCAAAAATGTAACAATCAACGAAACATTCTTTCAAGGACATTTTCCCGGTCAACCTGTGTTTCCTGGTGTTCTTCAGCTTGAAGCAATGGCGCAAGTTGGTGGTATTTTGGCCTTGAGTCAAGTACCCGATCCAGAAAATTATCTTACCTACTTCATGAAGATTGATAAAGTAAAATTCCGTCAGCAGGTAGTGCCCGGAGATACTTTGGTTTTCGAATTGAAGTTTGTTACTCCTTTCAGAAGAGGAATTGTACACATGGCGGGTTATGCTTATGTGGGCGATAAAATTGTATCTGAAGCAGAAATGATGGCTCAACTAGCAAAAGTAAAGTAATATGCATCAACCGTTAGCATACATGCATCCACAATCGAAAATTGCAAGAAATGTAGTAATCGAACCTTTCGTTACGATTAGCAAGAATGTAGAAATTGGAGAAGGCACTTGGATAGGTTCAAATGTTACTATCATGGAGGGTACTAAAATCGGTAAAAACTGCCGTATTTTTCCTGGAGCTGTGATAGCTGGTTTACCTCAAGATCTAAAATTTGATGGCGAGGAAACTACTGTAGAAATTGGCGATAATGTAACCATTCGTGAATGCGTTACGGTAAATCGTGGTACGAAAGATCGCAATAAAACCGTAATAGAAGACAATGTGCTACTAATGGCATATTCGCATGTTGCTCACGATTGTATTATTAGAAGAAATGCAATTTTGGCGAATGCAGTGAATTTGGCCGGGCACGTTGTTGTTGACGAGTATGCTATTTTAGGTGGTGGTAGTTTGGTGCATCAGTTTGTGCATATTGGTAAGCATGCCATGGTTTCTGGTGGTTCTTTAATTAGAAAAGATGTGCCTCCATTCACTAAAGCAGCTCGTGAACCGCTTTCTTATGTGGGCGTAAATTCCGTTGGTTTGAGAAGAAGAGGATATACTTCAGAACAAATTGGTTCCATTCAAGAGATTTATCGCTACTTATACCTTAAGGGCTACAATAATAGTCAGGCTATCTCTTTAATCGAAGCTTCATTAACAGCTACTGCCGAAAGAGATGAAATTATTTCTTTCATTCAGGAATCGAAAAGAGGTATCATGAAGGGTTATTTCCAAACCAAAACCAATGGAGCTGATTCTTGAGAATCTCGGTAAAAAGTATGAAGGAAATTGGATTTTCAGAAATGTAAATCTATCTCTTCCTTCAGGTTCTCGATTACTTATCACAGGTAAAAATGGGTCAGGAAAATCAACCTTGGCCAAAACTATAGCTGGATTGATTTTACCTTCTGAAGGAAAGATTCTGTACAAAACACAATCATCTGTTCTTCCAGAGGAAATTGCTTATAAAAGCATTCAGTTGAGCGGACCCTACATCGATTTGGTAGAAGATTTTACATTAGAGGAATTTCTTAATTTCCATGCTAAATTCAAGTCGTTTCAACTGCCTATAAACGAGCTCATTGAGTTGGGCTATTTTGTTGAACACCGCACAAAGTACATTCGAAATTTTTCATCGGGAATGAAGCAACGCGTTAAATTATTGGTTTCGTTATTGAGTGATGTTCCTTTCACCATATTAGATGAACCTACGGCCAATTTAGATGAAAGGGGTACCCTATGGTACCATGAATTGGTGGAGCGATTTGCAAGTACTAAAACCATCGTTGTTTGTTCTAACAGTCCTTTAGTAGATGCTCAATTTTGCACCCAATCACTCAACATCGAAGATTATATTGTTGCAAAATAAAAAAGCGCAAAGAATTTCTTCTTCACGCTTCTCTTAAATTTTATTCTATTGCTTAGAAAGGAAGATCATCTTCTTGAGATGCTTCAATAACAGCTGCTGGAGCGCTAGCTTTTGGTGCAGCACCTGCGCCAGTTTCAATTCTCCAAGCTTCTAAAGTGTTAAAGAATTTAATTTCACCTGTAGGTGAAGTCCATTCTCTACCTCTAAGATTAAAGTGTACTGTTATCTCATCACCTTCATTGTATTGATCAATCAATGAAGTTTTGTCTTGTGTTAGTTGGAACAACAAATGTTGAGGGTATTGAGATGATTCATCGGTTAAAACGAAATCTCTTTTTTTAAACTTTTCGCTCACTTTTTGTTCGCTCATTTTTACCTTGATTCTACCTTTTACGCTTAATGACATGTTATAATATTTAGTGCAGTAAAAATAGGCGGCCTAAATCATTCTCGCAATTTTACAACCCTAAAGATTATAACATCTTATAAACAGATTTAAGAAATATATTGTGGTTTTGATGGAAAAACCTATCTTTGTCGCCCGTTCATTGCCCATGTGGCGAAATTGGCAGACGCACCAGACTTAGGATCTGGCGCCGCAAGGCATGGGGGTTCGAGTCCCTCCATGGGCACTGTATTAAACCGTAAACAATTGAAAAATAATTGTTTACGGTTTTTTTGTTGGCTTTTTGTCAAATTTTATTGCTGATTAAATTGATGAGGTGATAGTGGAGAGGGAATAATGTTCTTCTTTTAAAAGAAGCAAATCGATACTTTTTGTCTTGAAACAAAAAGTATCCAAAAAATTCAATAGCCAAAATATACTGCCAGCCCGCTCTCCAAATTTTTAATTCTCCTTTTATCCGAATTAGAAATTTGGTTCACTGCATTTCCGCACGCCCGTATTTTGGCTCTGGCTCGCGCACAATAGTGACTCATACTTGCAAATATTTATTCTATATTTAGAGTATTAGAATATTTTAATTGCATTTGGAATGAATAGATTTCTTTTAATACTGTCGACCATCTTTCTTTTGGTATTGATTCATAATTCATCAGCAGAGCCAGGTTATAAGGGTGCTTTTTATTTTGATGCACCTGATTTTTCATTGAGTGGCAGAATCATTACAAGAGACTCTGTTTTAGCAGCCAATAAAATTCTTCGAATGGACGTATACAATGCGGATAAAAGCGAGAAGGAGGAAAATTATTATCACGATGGATTTCTAGATTCAACCAAGTCATTCATTATTAAAGGAAAAAACAGAAAGTTACTTAGCGCTAATTATTTATTCTATGATATTAGAGGGAATTTAGTGAGAGAAATATTGAAATTTTCCAAGCAGAAGAAATCGTTTGAAAGTGTTTATAAATATGATGATTCGGGGAGAATTGTGCTCGCTGTGGTTCATCGAAAAGGTTATATGAATTATGATTCTATTGCTTACGATACTAAAGGGCAAGTAATAAGATATCTTTCATTTTTCAAAGACTCCTATGTCACCGATACGATGAACAATGTTTATATACATTCATTGGCTAAGAATAATTATGTTCCAGTGGATAGTGCCGTTTCCTTTGACATTAAATATTACACTCTAGACTTTAATAATGAGGTATTAAAAGTTCAAACGAAGGATTATCAAGACACGCTAATTTATGAAAGAACTGATTACTTAAATTTTAAGAAAAAATATTACAGAAATAGTGTTTTAAAACAAGTCTTCTTATATGAAAAAGGATATCTTATTTATGATAAAATACAAATGATTGCTTATTGTGATGTTAAGTCAGGCACATTAACAGACAAAGATTTTGGTGGTAATTTGTATTTTGATCGTCTATACATTTATGATGCAAATAATTGGCTTATTATGGAGTACGACAATAGATATCTTGTGCACAGAGATATTACTGTTTACGAGAATAATCATTTCGGTTATCCATTAGTTGTATATGACTTGAAGAAGTTAGATAAATGTTATTACTCATATTTAGTCGATTGGCAGATACGAAATGAGTCTTCAAAAAAGAAAGTGGAAAAACCTGTTTGTAGGTAATAATTTTCAAGCCTAGAATCACTATTGTGCGCAGGCCAGGGCAAAAGGCGAGGGTGCGGAACGGCGTGAATCAAAAATTGAATCCGGATTAAGGAGGATGAAAATTTTTGAAGAGCGGGTTGGCACCCATCAGCTGACGGGTCTTGATTTTTTGTCCCGAGATTCGGGATCACGCTTCTTTAGAAAAGAAGATCAAATCACCATCCCACCATAATGCTTCGCAATCTCATCCATTACACTTTCCAACTCCCCATGCTCATCTACCGTCACTAATTTCTGACGGAAATCTTTTATCCCAGGATATCCTTTGAAGTAATTAGTGTAATGTCGGCGCATTTCGCAAATACCTAGATTTTCACCTTTCCATCGAATTTCTTCTAGTAGATGAAATTTAGCTGCTTCTACACGCTGTTCTATGGTTGCTTCAGGTAAGTGTTCCCCCGTTTTTAAATAGTGTTTTATTTGATTGAAAACCCAAGGATTTCCAATGCTTGCTCTTCCTATCATGATGCCATCAACGCCATATCTTTCTTTATATTCTTTCGCTTTTTCTGGTGTATCGATATCTCCATTTCCAAAAATGGGAATGTTCATTCTTGGATTGTTTTTAACTTCTCCAATGAGCGTCCAATCTGCTTCGCCTTTGTATAGTTGCGCACGCGTTCTGCCGTGAATCGACAAAGCTTTTATGCCTACATCTTGCAAGCGCTCGGCAACATCTACAATGAATTTACTTTTGTCATCCCAGCCCAATCGTGTTTTTACAGTAACGGGTAATTTGGTTGATTTTACTATGCGTTCGGTCAAGCGAACCATTTTGGGTATATCTTGTAATATCGCAGCACCGCCGCCTTTGCATACTACTTTTTTAACCGGACAACCGAAATTGATATCGATTAAATCGGGATTGGCAGCTTCAACAATTTCTGCAGCTTCGCCCATAGCTTCTATGTCTCCGCCAAAAATTTGAATACCTACAGGTCGCTCTTGATCGAAAATATCCAACTTCATTTTGCTTTTGTGCGCATCGCGAATCAAGCCTTCCGATGAGATAAATTCTGTGTACATCAAATCGGCACCATGTTTCTTGCACAAGGCACGAAACGGAGGGTCGCTCACATCTTCCATTGGTGCAAGCAACAAAGAAAAATCGGGTAATTCTATATTTCCTATCTTTACCATCGTTTGCAAAAGTACTAAGTAATCATTCAAAAAGGTAATTTAATTAATGGATAGTAGATTTAATGTTTTTAAGGAGAGATTTCCTGGATTGAAAGAAGCACTTTCTTTGATAGTAATTACAGCAGTTTCTTTGGTGCTTGTTCCTCTTCTTATTTCTCTTGTTTTTAATGTAGCATTCGATTTTTCTAGCGATGATTTAACCAAAGTTAATGCTGCATTTGATAAAATCACCGAGTTGAGTATTGCCAAAAATGTTTCTCCTGATGAGGCTGCTAATTACGGACATTCCATCATTCCAAAATATATTACCAATCCCGATTTAGTCTATAAAACAATGTGGTTTTTAATTGTGAGTAGCAATATTCCATTATTGATTTCGGGAATTCTTTTTGTGTTCTTTTTTCGCAAAAAAGACGATACTATTTTCTTGTGGAAAGGCAACCGATACGCGCATTATTTTCAAGCGATTTTTGCTTTCTTTTTTGCCTTGCCTTTTCTTTCGTTAGTTGGTCAGTGGAATCAAGGTTTGCATTTTCCCATAGAAGAAATTAAAAACGATATGTTGTATTCCGAAGTGAAATCGGGAATTATTCAGCATTGTTTTGGCGATATGCATAGCATCAACGAATTGTTATTGATGATTTTGTTTGTGGGTGTTTTAACTGCTATTGCCGAGGAATTTATTTTTAGAGTGGGCTTGCAAAATATTTTATTGAAAACGAATATGAATCCGCATATCGCCATATTAGTTGGTGCTGCGATTTTTAGCTTTGTACATTTTCAGTTTTACGGCTTTTTTGTGCGCTTGATTTTAGGCATGCTGTTGGGGTATTTGTACTACTGGACGCGCGATATTAAAACGAGTATTATTGCGCATGCTTTCAATAATAGCTTAGCAATGGTGGTGGCGTACAATACGGGTAGTTTAACCGAGAATCCTAGTGATGAAGCTTTAGGAAGTTTTGTGCCTACAGCAACAATATTTACTGTTTTTTGCGGATTGTCATTGTACAGAATCTACCAACTTCGCAAAGAAGAAAACATTACTACGCTTTAAGCAATTCAATTACGGTGATTTCGGGCATGATGCCTACGCGTCCCGGAAAACCTATGAATCCAAAGCCTCTGTTTACGTAAATATATTTGTCGTTGTCTTTGTATGCGCCTGCCCATTGCTTGTAAATATATTTTACCGGACTCCATTTCAAACCGAAAATCTCGAAGCCGAATTGCATGCCATGCGTGTGTCCCGATAGCGTTAAATGTATATCGCTTTCGTGCTCCAATACTTGTGCTTTCCAATGCGAAGGATCATGCGACAATAATATTTTAAATTCATTATTCGCTGTTCCTTCCAATGCTTTGTTTAAATCGCCATATTTCGCAAAGCCACGGTTGCCCCAGTTTTCCACGCCCACCAAAGAAATCGACGCTCCGTTTTTTTGCAATTTTAAATTTTCGTTGAGCAATAATTTGAATCCGATTTCTCCGTGTACTTCTTTCAATCTTTGTAAATTATTTGCCTTAGCTGTTGCACTTTCCCAAGGAATATAATCGCCGTAATCGTGATTGCCCAAGATGGAGTATTTACCATGTGGAGCGCTAAGTTGCGAGAAGGTAGAAATCCAATCGTTCATCTCATCGGCCTTGTTATTCACCAAGTCGCCAGTAAAAAATATCACATCACTTTTTTGAGCATTGGCCATTTCAATTCCTTTTTCAACTGCGGCTTTATTGTCGAAACTTCCAGCATGAATATCAGATAATTGTGTGATTTTAAATCCGTGAAAAGCATCGGGTAAATTGTTGAATTTCAATTTCACTTTTTGTACTTTGTAAGCGTATTTTCCTTTAATTACGCCGTATACAATGCCGAAGAAAGGAATCAAGGTTAACAACAAAACAGCGCGGTTGTACCATATATTTCGTGCTACTAAGAAAGAATCTTTTTCGGTGGCATCGAAGAAACTGTAAACAAAACGAAAGATATCTTCGCCAATTAAAAACACCGAAATAAATAATTTAGGAATGATAGAAAGCATCACCAATGCCATGAGCCAATTCATCTTTTTATTCGGACCCGAAGCGAAATTTCCTTTGGCGCCGAAGTAAATCATAAGTACTAATAATGCAATATCAAAAAGCCAATAGGCATTGTGAATTATTGAGATATTGGTTGCTGTTGTTATAGCTTGAAAAGCGAAGAGGTCGATTAAAAACCAAATCACCAAAACGATTAAAATTCTTGATTTCATTTCGCTAAAGTATTGTTCGTTCAACGAAATAAAAAGCGCTAATAGGTAAATGCACTTTTAAGGGCGGTGAAAAATCATATAGAAAAGATAATTGATATTTCTTATTTTTACCGCATGACCTTATACACCAATAATCTTACGCAATACGAACGCTGGCTTACTCGCGAAGTGAGCATAGGCGATTTAAAAATGGGAGGTAAAAATCCTATTAGAATTCAGTCGATGACCACGACCGACACGATGGATACTATTGCTACAGTAGAGCAAACCATTCGAATGATTAAATCGGGTTGTGAGTTGGTGCGCATCACGGCGCCAAGCATTAAGGAGGCCGAAAATTTAGCCAACATCAAAAAAGAATTGAAGGCAAGAGGCTACAATGTTCCTTTAATTGCCGATATACATTACACGCCCAACGCTGCTGAGGTGGCAGCGCGATTGATTGAGAAGGTGCGCGTGAACCCTGGTAACTACGTTGACAAAAAGAAATTCCAAACTTTAGAATATACCGATTCAGAATACCAACAAGAGTTGGATAGAATTCGCGAGAAATTTTCGCCTTTGGTGAAAGTGTGCAAAGAGTATGGCACTGCCATGCGTATTGGTACCAACCACGGTTCGTTGAGTGACAGAATCATGTCGAGATATGGTGACAGTCCGCTTGGAATGGTAGAATCGGCGATGGAGTTTTTACGCATTTGCGAAGATTTGAATTACCATAATATTGTTCTTTCAATGAAGGCAAGTAACACACAAGTGATGGTGCAAGCTTATCGTTTGTTGGTGAAAACCATGAAGGAAAACAATATGAATTATCCGCTGCATTTGGGTGTTACCGAAGCAGGAGATGGTGAAGACGGACGAATAAAATCGGCAGTTGGTATTGGTACTTTGTTGGAAGATGGATTGGGTGATACCATTCGTGTTTCATTAACTGAAGACCCCGAGTTTGAAGCGCCAGTGGCAAAAGCTTTGGCCGATAGATATGTGGGTAGAGAAAAACATGCTGCGATAGTTCCCATCAAAAATTATAAAGTTGATTCTTACAATTATCAAAGAAGAGAAACGAGCGCTGTAAATATCATTGGAGGAAAAAATGTTCCTGTGGTGGTGGTCGACCTTTCTGAATTGAAGGAAATAAAACCAGCCAATTTATTTGCTGTAGGTTATTCTTATTCGGTTCCTAATGATAAGTGGACGATTAGCGACATGGCAGTTGATTATATTTATGTGGGTGACAATACCGTTGATTTTGAAATTCCGGGCACTTTAGGTGTGATTCAAAACGAAGGAAAAGTTCAAAAGAAAGAAAGACATTATTCTGTTGGTAAAGCAGGTGCGCAAGATTTTTTAAGTGTTCATGCACACAACTTAGATATCGTTCCTTCACTTAAGAATTTGAAGAATACTGTAGTTATTCTCAAAACAACCAACACGCATGGAATGGCCGAACAACGAGCTTTTTTCAATGCTTTGATGGAAAATAATATTAAGATTCCTATAATTGTAAAAAGAGAATATGCAGGTTTAACTCCAGAAAATTTTCAGCTGTATTCTGCCACCGATTTTGGTGCCTTGTTGTTAGATGGATTGAGCGATGGTGTTTGGATATCGGCGAAAGATATAGCCTTGCAAGCGCAAACTTCACAAGCTTTTGGAGTGCTACAAGCTACACGAACACGTATCTCGAAAACAGAATATATTTCTTGTCCGAGCTGCGGAAGAACCCTTTTCGATTTACAAGAAACCACCGCAAAAATTCGTGCAGTAACGAACCACTTGAAAGGAGTGAAAATTGGAATTATGGGTTGTATAGTGAACGGTCCGGGCGAAATGGCCGATGCCGATTATGGCTATGTAGGTTCAGGCGTTGGTAAAATCACTTTGTACAAAGGAAGAGAAGTAGTGCAAAAATCTATTTCATCTGAATTGGCTGTTGATGCGTTGATTGAGTTGATAAAGGAGGGTGGAGATTGGGTGGAGAAGAAGTAGGTTGTATTCCATCTCCCGCCAACACACAGGCAATTCCACACGCCCTCTTCTCTAAGAGGGATAGTTAGTGACGTATGGTTTGAAGTTCATACTTGTTTACCACAGTAATTTTAGAAGAGTGGGGGCGCTAACTCCAATCCCTCTTAGAGAAGAGGGATGTGATTTTGGCCTTTCCGCTGAAGGGAGATGGACCATATCAATCAAAATTCGAAATCACTTTACATTCCAAATTCATCTCCTTTTCTCTTTCTTTCATCTCAAAAATTATAGTGTGTTCAACACTTTCAATATTCTCCATCACTTCTTCATCATGAAAACGCAGCGTTTTATAGCCTAATTTTTCTAATTCTATATCTCTTTGCAAATCTTCTTCGTGCTTAAAATTGTGAGAGTATCCGTCCAATTCGATAATCAACTTTAACTTTCTGCACATAAAATCGGCGATGAATTTTCCAATGGCTCGCTGTCGTAAAAACGGATAGCCTGTTTTACTTTCTTTTAAAATATTTGTCCACAGAATAACTTCAGTAAGAGTAGAGTCTGTGCGTAAATTTTGAGCAAAACCTTTAAGGTTTTTGTTGTAAAAACTGTGTGACATAAATTTAGTTAGGTGATGTAAAAATATAAAAACTTTGGTAATCCATCTCCCTGCCCTCTTCTCTAAGAGGGATAGTTAGTGACGCATGGTTTGAAGCTCATTCTTGTTTACCACAATATTTTTAGAAGGGTGGGAGCGCTAACTCCATCCCTCTTAGAGAAGAGGGGTGCGAAATTGCCTTGCGCGCTGTAGGGAGATGGAATACACCTCACCTAAAAAATTTTCCTTAATTTCACCCCATGCTCAACACCATCAAAAAACCCATCATCATCTTCACAGCTTTGCTTAGCTACATTGTTTTGCAAAGTATATGGTGGTTACGCAATACATGGAATTTATACAAAGAAATTTACAGCGGAGAAGTGTTGCAACGCAAGTTGTATATGCTTATTGGTGAAGGTGTAGTTTTTCTCATCATTTTAGGATTGGGTTTTTTCGTAATTTATCGTGCCATCAAAAAAGAAATGGCCCTAAGTTCTCAACAGAAAAATTTCTTGATGGCGATTACTCACGAATTGAAAACCCCTATCGCTTCGATCAAATTATTATTGCAAACCATTTCATCTCGAAAACTAGAACAACAGCAAATTCAAGATTTATCGAAGAAGGCCATCGACGATGCCGACCGACTCAATCAACTCGTTGAAAATATTTTAATTGCTACAAAAATTGATGAGCGTTTGTACTTGCTTAATAAAGAAGAAATTTCATTGAATCATCTAATTGAAAAGTTGATTTCAAACTCTGCTTTTCAAAAAACACATCGCATTAATTTTTCGGTAAAAAACGACACTGAAATTTTGCTACATGCCGATACCAGCGGTATGATTTCTATCATATCAAACTTACTAGAAAATGCCATAAAATATTCTCCCGAAGGAAGTGAAATAAATATTTCTTTAAGAGAAGAAAACGGTGTAATCCATTTCTCTGTAGCTGATGCAGGCGAAGGAATTCCCGATGAAGAAAAAGAAAATATTTTCATGAAATTTTATCGAATTGGTAATGAAAATACACGTAAGAAAAAGGGTACTGGTCTCGGACTCTTCATCGTGAAAAATTTAGTGCTATTGCACAATGGCACTATTGAAGTGAAAAATAACTCAACTAAAGGGACTATATTTGTGCTTCAATTTCCGAAAAATTAAAAACTTAAGATATGTCGAAAAAAGTTGCTCTTATTATCATGGATGGCTGGGGAAAAGGTGATAAAACCAAGTCGGATGCTATCTTCAATGCCAATACTCCTTTCGTTGATTCATTATACAACAAACCAAACTCAGAATTAATTACCAGCGGTGAAGAAGTTGGTTTGCCCGAAGGACAAATGGGTAACTCTGAAGTGGGTCACTTAAACATTGGTGCAGGTAGAATTGTATATCAAGATTTAGTTAGAATTAATGTTGCTGTTCGTGACAAATCTTTTTTCTCTAATCCGGTTTTAAAAGCGGCTTTTAAAGAAGCAAAAGACAAAAATAAAGCAGTGCATCTTTTGGGTTTATTATCTGAAGGTGGTGTACATTCTTCTCAAAAACATTTGTACGCTTTGTGCGATATGGCGACTTCTGAGGGAGTGAATAACGTGTTTGTTCATGGCTTTACCGACGGACGTGATGTGGATCCTAAAAGTGGTTTAGGTTATGTGCAAGAATTACAGGCTTACTTAAAAAACACAACAGCGAAAATTGCTTCTTTGTGTGGAAGATATTATGCGATGGATCGCGACAAACGCTGGGATCGTGTGAAATTGGCCTACGATTTAATGGTGCATGGAACAGGCGAACATTTCGCAGATCCAGTGGAAGCCATCAAAGCATCTTATGCTAAAAACGAAACCGATGAGTTTGTTAAACCAACGGTGATCACCAATGAGCAAGGCCAACCAACGGCTGTCATCAAAGAAGGCGATGTGGTGATTTGCTTTAACTTCCGCACCGACCGTTGCAGAGAAATCACGCAGGCTTTGAGTCAGCAAGATTTCCACGAACAAAACATGTACAAAATGAATTTGTACTTTGTAACGATGGCGCGCTACGATGAGTCGTTTACCAACGTGCATATCATTTACGAAAAAGACAACCTCACCATGACCATGGGAGAGGCTTTAGAAAAAGCAGGAAAAAATCAAATTCGCGCTGCCGAAACAGAAAAATATCCTCACGTTACTTTCTTCTTTTCAGGCGGTAGAGAAGAGCCTTTCAAAGGCGAAGTGCGCATCATGGCCGCTTCACCAAAAGTGGCGACTTACGATTTACAACCAGAGATGAGCGCTCAAGAATTAACCGATAAAGTTTGTGCCGAATTGAAAAAAGGAGAAGCAGATTTTATGTGTTTGAACTTCGCAAATCCCGATATGGTGGGTCACACCGGTGTTTACGAAGCAGTAGTGAAAGCAGTTGAAACAGTTGACTCCTGCGTAAAACAAGTGGTAGAAACTGGTTTGCCTTTAGGCTTTTCATTCATCATCATCGCCGATCATGGTAATGCCGATTACGTTATCAATCCAGATGGTTCACCAAACACAGCCCACACCACCAATCCTGTTCCATGCTTCTTAATCGACAAGGATTACAAAGCCATTAAAAATGGAAAATTGGGTGATATCGCTCCAACTATTTTGAAAATGATGGGGGTGGAGATTCCTAAGGATATGACGGGGGAGCTTTTGGTTTAATTGAAGAATGAATGGCTTTAATTATTTTAGGACAATCAAAATGCCCAATATGTAATCATTTGCTTCTTGATGACCAATCAACTTTGGCATTTCCAGCTATATCAAATCTAAATCATCCTCTATGGAAGTATTTTGATGCTGGAATTCATAAGGATTGTTTTGATAGCTGGATTAGAAAAGCTGAATTTTTAGAATTGCTTGATCAAGAAAATTCAAAGTCCTAGGATTAATGAAAAAGAAAACAGAATACATTTGGCTGGGTTTTATGACTATGCTCAGCCTTATTTTCCCGTAATTTCAAATTTAGCGAAGCGTAATTTGAAATCTTCATTTTAGCGATTTTAATCGCCATAGTTTATTTCAAAGAATTCGCATCGGCATTGAAAATGCCTGAAAAAAAGGATTTCAAATTTAGCGAAGCGTAATTTGAAATTACGAATAGTGCTCATTAATCATCATCCTTACCATCCTTACATCCTTTTAAATCAAGGTTCAGACAATGATTAATTCTGATTTTTATCAGTTTAGAAAATAAAAAATAGAAATTTCTATACAAAACACTTATCAGCGTTAATTATTTGCCTACTTTTGCAGCCACTCATAAAAGAATCAAATGACTGCTGTTAAAGAGATTAAAGACGTTGTTACCATCCTGTTTGCAGGAGATTCGGGCGACGGTATTCAGTTAACAGGCGGACAGTTCACAGATACTGCCGCTTTGCTGGGTAATGATATTAGTACTTTCCCTAACTTCCCTGCCGAAATACGTGCCCCAATAGGTACTGTTGCTGGGGTGTCGGGCTTCCAGTTGAACTTCGGTAGCGTGGAGATTTTCACTCCCGGAGATCAGTGCGATGTGTTAGTGGTAATGAATGCCGCTGCATTGAAAGTGAACATTAAAAACCTAAAGCAAGGTGGTGTGATCATCGCCAATACTGCTGGTTTCGATAAAAAGAATCTTCGTTTGGCTAAAATGGACGAAGAGTATACCATTCAAAGCGACAAAAAATTAGATGGCTATAAAGTGCACGAAGTGGATGTTACCAAACTAACGCGTGAAACTTTAGAAAGCTCTGGTTTAGGTACCAAGGCAGTCGATCGTTCTAAAAATATGTTCGTGCTTGGTTTCTTGTATTGGATGTATGACCGTCCGATGACCGCTACCATAGAATTCATCGAATCTAAATTCAAGGGAAAACAAGATTTAATTGATACCAATATCAAGGTGTTGAAAGCAGGTTACCACTACGGTGAGACTTGCGAGGCTTTCCCAACGCAAATTGTGGTAAAAGCTGCCGATATTGAAAAAGGTGTTTATCGTAACGTGATTGGTAACCAAGCTGCTGCTATTGGTTTGATATCTGCTGCGCAAAAAGCCGGATTGGAATTGTTCTATGGAACATATCCTATCACGCCTGCATCTGATATTTTACACACGCTTTCTCGTCACAAAAATTTCGATATTAAAACATATCAAGCTGAAGATGAAATTGCAGCAATCTGTTCTGCGATTGGTGCTTCTTACGCTGGTGCTTTAGGTGTAACGGCTTCTTCTGGTCCGGGTATCGCTCTTAAAGGTGAAGCCATCGGTTTAGCTGTTTCATTAGAATTGCCTTTGGTGATTGTGAATGTTCAGCGTGGCGGACCCTCAACTGGTTTGCCAACCAAAACTGAGCAATCAGATTTAATGCAAGCGATGTATGGTAGAAATGGTGAAGCTCCTGTACCTATCATTGCTGCTCAATCTCCTACAGATTGTTTCGACGCGGTTTTTGAAGCTTGTAAAATTGCTATTGAACACAACACTCCGGTTTTCTTCTTGTCGGATGGATACATCGCCAATGGTTCTGAACCTTGGAAAGTTTTAACCAGCGAAGAGTTGCCAGAAATTAAAGTTGAATTTGCTGCGCCACGCGAAGAAACAGATGCTCCTTTCTTGGCTTACCAAAGAAATGAAAAAGGTGCTCGTCCGTGGGCTATACCTGGTACAAAAGGTTTAGCGCACAGAATTGGTGGTATTGAAAAAGACAGCGTAACCGGTAATATTTCTTACGACCCAGATAACCACGAATTGATGACGAAATTGCGTCAGGCTAAAGTGGATAAAATTGCCGATTATCTTCCGGAACAAAAACTTGACAATGGTACTGTTGATGATAAAGTGTTGGTTTTAAGTTGGGGTTCTACTTATGGTGTGGTTAAAACTGCCGTGAGAGATTTAAGAGCTGAAGGTTTATCTGTAGCGCACGCACACGTTCGTTACATGAATCCGCTTCCTAAAAACTTGGGTGATTTATTGAAAAAATTCGATAAGATTTTAATGCCTGAGATGAATAACGGACAGTTCGTTAGAATCATTCGCGATAAGTATTTGGTACCGGCAATTCCTTTCAATAAAATTCAAGGTTTGCCTTTCTTCACCAAAGAAGTGGTTGAAAAAGTTAAAGAAGTGTTGAACGCATAATATACCGAAGATGACACAAGAAACTATTATAAAAACAAAGCCTAAAGCGCAAGATTACGCTACCGATCAAGATGCTAGATGGTGCCCAGGATGCGGTGACTACTCTATTTTGAAACAGGTACAAAGTGTATTTGCTGAGTTGGAGGCTGATAAAGACAATACGGTTTTCATTTCTGGAATCGGATGTTCTTCTCGTTTTCCTTATTACATGAATACCTATGGTATGCATAGTATCCACGGTCGTGCTCCGGCTTTTGCAGCAGGTTTAAGATCAGTGAACCCAAGCTTAAACACATGGATTATTTCTGGTGATGGAGATTCGTTCTCTATTGGTGGAAATCATTTCATTCACGCATTAAGAAGAAATTTTAATGTGAATTATTTGGTGTTCAACAACCAAATTTATGGTTTAACAAAAGGACAATATTCGCCTACTTCTGAAAAAGGAAAAGTGACCAAATCAACGCCTTATGGTTCTGTTGATCATCCTTTCAATCCTTTGGCTTTAAGTATGGGTGCCGATGCTACTTTTGTTGCTCGTTCTATGGACCGCGACCCTAAGCACATGCGTGCTGTGTTGTTGCGCGCTCAGCAACATGTTGGAACTTCGTTGGTAGAGATTTACCAAAACTGTAATATCTTCAACGACGGTGCTTTCTTCACATTTACTGAAAAAGAAACCAAAGGAGATACTGTACTTTTCTTAGAGCAAGGTAAACCATTGATTTTTGGTGCAAACAACGACAAGGGAATTAAGCTAGATGGCTTTACACCTAAAGCGGTAAACCTAAGCGAAACTCCTATAGAGGAAATTTGGGTACACGATGAAACAGATAGAGTGAAAGCAAGTATCTTAACGCGTTTCTTCGATGATCCTTCTAAAGAAGGTGCATTACCTCGTCCGTTTGGAATTTTCTATGTAGAGAAAAGAGCTACTTACGAATCGGAAATGATTGAACAAGTTAACAAAACCAAAGCAGCTAAATCAGCTAAGTTAGATGACTTGTTGAGAGGTAGTAATACTTGGGAGATTAAGTAAGTAATTTAAATTATACAAGAAAGCCCGATAATATTTATCGGGCTTTCTTGTGTCTTCCAGGCGCTAGCTTCCAAGAGAGTGCCTATTGTAATGGCACTTGCAGTGCTTTTTTATTTTAAAATCGCTGTTTAGCTGACTTGAAATTCATTTACTTTTTAATTTAAATCGCTCTCCATTTGATAAAACAGATGTGGATAATTCGAAGTAAAAAATTACTTTTAGAGAAAGTGAGAATGTAAGTTAATGAACGAAAATTATGTCTTTTTTTAACTCATTAAATATTATTGAAATGCGCATCAAAACCTTATTTCTATCGATACTGACAATGCTGCAATTTTTTAAGGTTGTAGCTCAAGAAAATGTAATCAAAACCAGTATTAAATCAACTTGCGTGGGTTCTGTAATCGAAAACAACTCGACAGCTTTCATAAGAATACCTGCTTGTGAAATTAAAGTAACAAAAAGTGATGGTGCTAATTTTATATTAATTACCGACTCTCTTGGTAATTTTCAGTTTCCATTGGACTCTAATTCTAATTATATGATCTCTGCTCGTTCGAATATTAATTATACAGAGGGAGATATATACAGGAAGGGGAAGCAAAAATATTTTAGAGGTAAGAATTTATTGATTTCGACGGTCGGTTTAACGGAAAGTAAAAACTTTGAATGCCTTATTAGATTAGACACTTTGAGCGGTTGTGGACCTTTTTTTTCTAACATTGAATATGAAAACAACACTACGTTTTTAAGTCCTGAATCAAAATTAGCGGTAAATGCACTTCTAGAAATACTTAGTGAAAACCAAACAATGTCTGTTGAAATAAAATCATTTACCGATTACAAGGGCGATACAAAAATTAATGATAAACTATCGCAAGATAGAGCTGATGTCGTCTTAAAATATTTATCAGAAAAGGGGATAGATAAAAATCGCATTTTAGCTAAAGGATATGGGGAGTCAATACCTAAAATTATTACAGTAGAGAATTTTAGATACATTCCAGAAATCTATAGAAATCATTTTCCAATTGGAAGTGTGCTTGATGAGAAATTTATAGCGTCATTAAAAACTGCTGAACTAATAGAATTTGCGCTTAAGTTGAATCGCCGTACAGAGTTTCAAGTGCTATGCACCGATTGGTCAACAGGTAGGGCACCAGATTTTTGTGTGAAAAAGAATTAACTGTCGTTTGAGGGGCACTGAAAGTGCCATTACAATGGCACGTCTGTCATCTGACGGCCGGGCTTTGCAAGCGACGGAGGTTTTTTTTGTGCTTATTTTTTGAGTTCGAAAGTGATAGGTTTTATTTCACTTTGCATTATAATTTGATGGCCAATTTGCTCATCTATTTTAAAGATATATTCTTTATTATCTAAATGAACAGAAAGAAGTTTAGCATCAACATGCGAGCCACATACAAGTGTGTCTTTGGCTTCCAATCGGTATTCGCTCTGTATCGTTTCAGCAATCATTGGAAATTTATTTTCTTCTCTTGAGGCGGGTATATTTCTGTAAATGGCCGTTAGTGAATAAAATGAAATGCACACCTGAATAACAGCTATTGTAGCGCTTAGCTTGATATTTTTTTGTGCTAAGAAAACCAATGCGCTGGCCAAAAGAATAGTTCCAAATGGGGCCGAAAAGTTAGCGTATAGTGGTTGAAAAGAAGTGATGTGATGTGCTTTAAGTGCTAGCATAGTAGCAAAGCAAATTTGCACCAGCAATATACTCATGGCGAAAATATAAACTCTTTTGTGCTCTTTGTTTTTATAGAGGTACCAAGCAATTAAACCAAAGGGCAACAACAACAACAACATGATGTAGCGTAGTTGAAAAAAGGCTTGGAGTCCGTTACCAAATTCTTGTAAAAATACTTGCACCCATCCTGTTAAAATATTTTTTGGCGTTGCAGGTAAATAAAATGTATCTGTACCATCATTGTTTGCCGCAATATTGGTGTAATCGGCCGCTTGGTGGCTCATGATTTCAAAGCCATCTAAACCTCCATTCACCAACCACAAACTAAAAAAAGATAGCGTTAAACATCCTGCTACAATAAATTGCAACCACAATTTTTTATCGCGAAGTAGAACAATTGCAACAACTACATGTGTCATATATACATAGCTGGTGAAATAATGCGCCACCATAGATAGCGCAGCAACCAATGCGTACAGCACTACTTTTAGTCCTCTTTTTGAATTGCTTTTTTCTTCCTTAATGAACAATTCGAAAAATAGATATGATGCGCATAAGCTTAGAAATATAGCCAATGAATATGTTCTCATTTCTTGCGCATAAGCTACTGAGAGTGGATTAAAACTCATGAGCAATAAGGCAAGCAAAGCAGTGTTGTAGTTGATGTTTTTGTAGCAAAAAAGAAAGATAATGAATAAGCTTGCCATAGAACAAAGCAGCGATATGGAACGGCCAATACTAAAGCTATCGCCAAATATTTTCATGTAATAATGTGCAGTTGAATTGAAAAGAAAAGCATTGCCATTGTCTTTAATGGTTCTTAATCTTACATTTTCAAAAGTGTTTTTTTCTTTTAGCGATAGGTTGCTCAATATTCCGGTATTGTCTTCCTTTTCGGTATCACTTAAGCCATGCGAAATTAGCATGGTTATTTTTTCGTCAACCCAAATGCCTCGTTCTTGAAAGTGAAACATTCTTAGTGAAAAGGCTAAGATGAGAATACAGCCAATGACTAGTGGTTTAGGAAGTTTCGATATCAATTGCATCATTTAGATTTTGCGTAAAAATAGATAAAATTAGGCGAATAATCGGTTGGCAATTTGTGCAGATGAGTCGCCGTTACCATAAGGATTTTCGCTACGAATCATCGCTTTATAATGATTTTCGTCATCAATTAGTTTTTGTGTTTCTTGTACAATTTTTTGTGTGTTGTAGCCTACTAGTTTTGCTATTCCAACATTAACGCCTTCTGTTCTTTCTGTTACTTCGCGCAGCACTAACACGGGCTTATTCAAACATGCGGCTTCTTCTTGTAAGCCTCCCGAATCGGTTAATATGAAATACGATTGGGTCATCAACCAAATCATATGATGATAGGCTAAGGGGTCGATAATTTTTATGTTTTTTTCCTTTAGATATTGGTGTGCATTTTCTTTCACATTCGGATTGAGGTGAAGGGGAAAAACTATTTCAAAGTTCTTGTTATGCTTGGCAATTTCATTTATGGCATAGCAAATTTGTATAAATGCTTGTCCGAAATTCTCTCGCCGGTGGCAAGTAAATAAAATTATTTTTTTGCTAAAATCGATGCCTTTAAAATATTCATGAAACATATGTTGATTCATGTTTTCTAATTTTTCTTTGCCGTATTTCAAGGCATCAACCACCGTGTTGCCAACAACAAAAACATTTTTGCTAATGTTTTCTTCGTAAAGATTTTGTGCGTTTTCTGCGGTGGGACAAAAATGGTATTCTGCAATTTTCGAGGTCATCACTCTGTTCATCTCTTCTGGGAAAGGCGCCTGAAAATTACCGCTTCTCAATCCGGCTTCCACATGAACTACTTTTATTTTTTGATAGAAGGCGGCCAATGCACCAGCCATCGCCGATGTGCTGTCGCCTTGAACAACAACTAAATCGAACTGTTCTTTTAAAAGAATATCTGTTGTGATTTTATCTATTAAATTGGCAGTTAACTGAGCTAAATCTTGTTTAGGTACCATGATGTTTAAATCATAATCGGGAACAATTTCGAAGAAAGACAACACCTGATCGAGCATCTCTCTGTGCTGTGCCGTAACGCCAATTTTGATGGTGCAGTGCTTTCGTTTTTTAAACTCAATGATGACAGGCGCCAACTTAATGGCTTCGGGCCGGGTTCCAAAAAGAAATAAAATGTTTTTCATCAATTAAATTTTATTTGCTTAGGCCTTTGTGTTTTGCGATCAATTTTAAACTTTGTAGAATCGTTTTGCGCACATTCATTTTGCTCTCGCTCAGTTTTCTGTCGTAATGTAAAGTCATTGGAACCTCTGCAGCAACAGCACCAATTTGAGCACATTTCAATAGAATTTCGGCCATGCAGGCAAAACCTTCTTGTTCAATAAATTTATGTGCAAATATAGTGTTTGCTTTTCGAAGTATTGATGCTTTATAGGCTCGGTAACCGCAAGTGAAATCGCGAACATTTTTAATGGGTGTAAAGATTCTGAAAATCATGCTGGCCATGCGTCCCGTTAATTTCCTTAGCTGATTCAAACCATGAATTTGTGATTCTTTTTGAAAACGAGAAGCAATCACAATATCATTTCCTTCATTTATTTGTGCAATCATTTGCAGCATTAGGTTGGGGTGGTGACTATCGTCGGCATCTAAAGCGATTACAATATCGTTGTCGTTTAAGTTCTCCAGTGCTGTTTGAAAACCTGCGCGCATGGCATTGGCCAAACCTTTGTTGGGTTGAATATCAATTGTGTTTTTGGGAATGTTTGATTGAAAGTTATTCGCAACATGTAAGGTATTGTCGGTGCTTCCATCATTCACAATCACAAGTTCGAAATCTACGTTGTGCTGTTGAATTGAAAGTTCGTTGATTCTGCTTAATAAATTGGCTAAATTTTTTTCTTCATTGAAGCATGGCAGCAATATTCTAACTTTTTGTTTCAATGCGTTAAGCTAGATATTTGCCTACAATTGGCATTCTTCTTCCAGTGCCGAAAGATTTG
>JBMTCG010000036.1:0-23672 GCA_049430665.1 Flavobacteriales bacterium
ACATCAGTTTCAATAAATTCAACTTTTAAATGGCCAACTTATAGGGAAGCCGACATCTCCTGCTCACTGCACCGACTTTTACACACCCCCTCATATCTAGGAGGGAAGGGGAAACAAAAAATCCTTCCCGAATTTCTTCGGGAAGGATTTTTCATTTATCACTTTCTTGAATTATTTTTTCTTGTTGAAATACTTCAAAGATTTACCTAAGAACTTAGCATTAGCACCCAATTGCTCTTCAATACGCAACAATTGATTGTATTTAGCTATTCTATCAGAACGAGATGCAGAACCAGTTTTGATTTGACCACAGTTCAAAGCAACTGCTAAATCAGCAATTGTATTGTCTTCAGTCTCACCAGAACGGTGACTCATTACAGATGTGTAAGACGCTCTGTGCGCCATATCTACCGCTTGAATAGTTTCAGTTAATGAACCAATTTGGTTTACTTTAACCAAGATAGAGTTGGCTGTGTTGGCTTTAATTCCTTGTTCCAAACGTTTAACGTTAGTTACAAATAAATCATCACCTACCAATTGAACTTTGCTTCCAATTTCTTTTGTTAATTCGCCCCAACCTTTCCAGTCGTCTTCGAACAAACCATCTTCAATTGAAACGATAGGGTATTTTTTCGCCCAGTCTTTCCAGAAAGAAACCATTTCAGGAGAAGTCAATTTATCTCCTGAAGATTTTTTAAAGTGATATTTTTTCTCTTTCTCGATGTAGAATTCAGATGCAGCAGCATCCATACATAAGAAAATATCTTCGCCCGGACGGTATCCAGCTTTCTCAATTGCTTGTAAAATTACTTTGATACCTTCTTCGTTTGATTTCAAGTTTGGCGCAAACCCACCTTCATCACCTACGTTTGTAGACAATCCTTTATCGTGTAACACACTTTTAAGGTTGTGGAATACTTCTACACCCATTCTTAAAGATTCGCTGAAAGAAGAAGCCCCAGCAGGGAAAATCATGAACTCTTGGAAGTCGATGCTGTTATCAGCATGTGAACCACCATTGATGATGTTCATCATTGGAATTGGTAAAGTGTTAGCATTAACACCACCAACATAACGATATAAAGGCATACCAGCAGATTCTGCAGCAGCTTTAGCCGTAGCCAAAGAAACTCCTAAAATTGCATTGGCACCTAATTTAGATTTGTTTGCAGTTCCGTCGATTTCAATCATCGCACGGTCGATCTCTTCTTGATCGAATACATATTTACCAGCTAAAGCATCGTTCAAAATACCGTTCACATTTTGAACAGCTTTTAAAACGCCTTTACCCATGTATTTTTTCTTATTGCCATCTCTCAATTCACATGCTTCGTGAGCACCTGTTGAGGCTCCAGATGGAACAGCGGCACGGCCTAAAATACCTTGCTCAGTGATTACGTCCACTTCAACGGTTGGATTCCCTCTAGAATCCAAGATTTGTCTTGCGACAACTTTTGCGATGTAACTCATAAATTACCTAGATTATACTAATTGTTGTTTTTTTACTGAACTTAAATTTTTCACGAACTGGTCGAATAAATATCTTGAATCGTGCGGACCAGGTGAAGACTCTGGATGATATTGCACTGAGAATACTTTCTTGCTCTTCATTCTTAATCCTGCTAAAGTTCCGTCATTCAAATGTTGATGTGTAACCACTACATCTGGATGCGCTTTAGCTTCATCCATATTTACACAGAAACCATGGTTTTGAGAAGTTATTTCTCCTTTACCTGTTTCTAAATTTTTAATTGGGTGATTGATTCCTCTGTGCCCGTTATGCATTTTGAAGGTTGTTAAACCTAATGACAAGCCTATCATTTGATGCCCTAAACATATTCCAAATACTGGTAAATTACCTGCAATAATTTTCTTTACTTCTGTAATAACGTTAGGCATAGCCGATGGATCGCCAGGACCATTCGACAAGAAGATTCCATCTGGATTCCAAGCCAACAATTCTTCGTGCGTCGTATTATGAGGAAAAACTTTTAAGTAACAATCTCTTTCGTCGAAACAACGAAGGATGTTCGTTTTGATACCTAAATCTAGAACAGCTACTCTAAATGTAGCATCTTCATTCCCGCAGAAATATGCTTCTTTGGTAGATACTTTAGAAGCCAATTCTAAACCGTCCATCGACGGAACTTCAGCCAACTTCTTTTTCAATTCTTCAGGATCTAATATCTCAGAAGAAATAATTGCATTCATAGCGCCTTTGCTTCTGATGTGACGAACCAATGCACGCGTATCAACATCACAAATACCAACAATATTTTCGTCTTCAAAATACTTTTGAATTGAACGATCTGCAGATGTTCTAGAATAAGGAATGCTAAAGTTTTTACAAACCAATGCAGATATTTTAATACTCGATGAATCTGTTTCGTCTTTATGAACACCATAATTACCGATGTGAGCATTGGTAGTAAGCATGATTTGTCCGAAATAAGAAGGATCGGTAAAAATTTCTTGGTAACCTGTCATCCCTGTATTGAAAGCCAATTCACCCGTGGCGGTACCAATTTTACCAGCCGAATTTCCATAATAAACAGTTCCATCTTGTAGAACCAATAATGCCTTTGTTTTCTGAGCGTATTTCATATTTCCTTTTTCTGCGAATTAGCGACACAAAAAAAGGATAAAGTATTGAGACTTTATCCTTTTTTATTTAAAAAACTTTTCAACTATTAATCTTCTTTTTGGTCTTTAGCTGATTTCTTTGCCTTAGGCGCTTTTTCTTCAGAAGCTGAATCTTCTACTACAGTAGCATCAGCAGCATCTTTTTTCTTAGCACCTCTTCTGCTTTTCTTTTTAGCAGGAGCAGCAGTACCATTATAGTTTTGGTTGTAATCAACCAATTCGATTAAACACATATCAGCGTTATCACCCAAACGGTTTCCTGTTTTAAGGATACGAGTGTAACCACCCGGACGATCCATAATTTTAGGAGCGATTTCGCCGAAAAGAAGTTTTACAGCTTCTTTATCTTGCAAGTATCCAAACACAATTCTTCTAGAATGTGTTGAATCAGTTTTTGACTTTGTAAGCAAAGGCTCAACAAATTTCTTCAATGCTTTTGCTTTAGCAACTGTTGTGTTGATCTTTTTATGCAAAATCAATGAAGAGGCCATGTTTGCAAGCATCAAATTTCTGTGACCTGCCTGACGACCTAAATGGTTTACTGTTTTTCCGTGTCTCATCTCTCAATTATATAAATCAGTTCTTCTCTTATTATTCTTTATCTAAGTATTTAGCAACGTTCATCCCGAAAGATAAACCTTTAACCAATACTAACTCGTCTAACTCAGTCAATGATTTTTTACCAAAGTTTCTGAATTTCAAAAGGTCGTTTTTGTTGAATGATACTAAGTCACCTAAAGTTTCAACATCTGCAGCTTTCAAGCAGTTCAATGCTCTAACTGAAAGATCCATATCAACCAACTTAGTTTTCAACAACTGACGCATGTGTAATGATGTCTCATCAAACTCTTCAGCAGCCGATTTTTCTTCAGTATCCAAAGTAATTTTCTCATCAGAGAACAACATGAAGTGGTGAATCAAAATTTTAGCAGCCTCTTTCAAAGCATCTTTAGGATGAATTGAACCGTCGGTTTTAATATTTAAAACTAATTTCTCGTAATCTGTTTTTTGCTCTACACGATAGTTCTCAATGCTGTATTGAACATTTTTGATTGGCGTGTAAATAGAATCGATAGCAATTGCACCAGCAGCTGTGTTAGCTGATTTATTCTCATCGGCAGCAACGTATCCTCTTCCTTTTTCGATAGTAACTTCCATTTGCAATTTCACAGAACCTTCCATAGTACAAAGTACTAAATCAGGGTTCAATACTTGAAATCCAGAAGCAAAGCTTCCAATATCTCCAGCAGTCAATTGTTTTTTACCTGTTAAAGAGATAGTTACTTTTTCAGCATCTGCATCTTCAATTTGTTTTTTGAAACGAACTTGTTTCAATCTCAAAATGATTTCAGTTACATCTTCAACAACACCTTTAATGGTAGAGAATTCATGACTAACGCCTTCAATTCTTACAGATGTAATAGCATAACCTTCCAATGAAGAAAGAAGAATTCTTCTCAATGCGTTACCTACTGTAAGTCCAAAACCCGGTTCAAGCGGACGGAACTCGAAGCTACCTTCGAACTCATCTGATTGAATCATCACAACGTTATCGGGCTTTTGGAATGCTAAAATTGCCATATCTTAATTTTTTTTAAGGTTAAAAAGATTACTTAGAGTATAATTCGACGATCAACTGTTCTTTGATGTTCTCGGGAATTTCTTCTCTTGGAGGAAGTTGTAAATATCTTCCTTCTAATTGGTGCTTGTTAAACTCAACCCATGAGTATCCGTTTGAAGAACCACCAATTGAATTTACAATAACTTCTAAAGATTTTGATTTCTCACGAACACCAACAACATCACCTGGTTTAACTTGGTAAGAAGCAATGTTTACTACTTCTCCGTTTACCACGATATGACGGTGACCTACCAACTGACGAGCAGCCCTTCTTGTACGAGCGATACCCATTCTGTAAACTACGTTGTCTAATCTTGATTCGCAAAGTTGTAATAACAACTCACCAGTAATACCAGATCTTCTTGCAGCTTCTTTAAACAAGTTAGCAAATTGTCTTTCTAAAATACCGTAAGTATATTTAGCTTTTTGTTTCTCTTGCAACTGAACAGCGTAATCTGACTTCTTAGCTTTTGCTTTTGAAGCACCGTGCATCCCTGGAGGATAAGGCTTTTTTTCTAATACTTTATCAGGACCAAAAATTGGCTCTTTAAACTTTCTTGCGATTTTCGACTTGGGACCTCTATATCTTGCCATGACTTATTATTTCTTTTTATAGTTTTTATAATTCGGAATTCAACATTCAGAATTCAAAATTAATTATACTCTTCTTCTCTTTGGAGGACGACATCCATTGTGAGGCATAGGAGTAATATCTACAATCTCAGTAACTTCAATACCTGAATTGTGAACACTTCTAATTGCACTTTCTCTTCCTGCACCAGGACCTTTCACAAACACTTTCACTCTTCTCAATCCTTTTTCGAAAGCCACCTTTGCACAATCCTCAGAAGCTACTTGAGCAGCATAAGGAGTGTTTTTCTTTGAACCTCTGAAGCCCATCTTTCCAGATGAAGACCAAGAAATAACCTGACCTTGAGCATTGGTTAAAGAAACAATGATGTTGTTGAACGATGCATAAATATGACACTGACCTGCAGCTTCAACCTTTACACCGGCTTTTTTTGACGTTTTTGTAGCTTTTGCCATAAAATCTTTCTTTACTTATCTATCTTACTTAGTTACCATTTTCTTGTTGGCAACAGTTTTTCTCTTACCTTTTCTTGTTCTACTGTTGTTTTTGGTTCTTTGACCTCTCAATGGAAGACCCGCTCTGTGGCGAATTCCTCTGTAGCATCCAATATCCATCAAACGTTTAATGCTCAATTGAAATTCAGATCTCAAAGCGCCTTCAACAGTAAACTCTTCAGTGATGATCTCACGAATTTTTTGAGTGTCATCATCAGACCACTCACCAGCTGTAGCATTAACATCTACACCAGCTTTAGTCAATATCTTCTTCGCTGAAGACTTTCCAATCCCGTAAACATAGGTCAAAGCGATTTCTCCTCTTTTACCATCTGGGATGTCTATACCTGCAATCCTTGCCATACTTTATTGTTATTTCTTATTTTTTACCTCAATTTAAAAATCGGGACGCAAAACTAATAAAAAAATATTAATTTATCCCTACCCTTGCCTTTGTTTGTGCTTAGGATTCTTTTTATTAATTACATAAACCCTTCCTTTTCTTTTGATAATCTTGTCTTCAGGGCTTCTTTTCTTTACTGACGCTTTTACTTTCATCTTGCTAATTATTTATATCTAAACGTTATTCTTCCTTTACTTAAATCATAAGGCGACATCTCAACCTTAATTCTATCTCCTGGCAAAATTTTAATATAGTGCATTCTCATTTTTCCTGAGATATGAGCCGTAATGATGTGTCCATTTTCCAACTCTACTCTGAACATTGCATTGGAAAGTGCTTCTACTATCGTTCCGTCTTGCTCTATTGATGCTTGTTTCGCCATGTATCTATAATACTTCTATTTTCTGTTTCTTTAATTCTTCTTCTACAAACTCAAAGGACGACAAAATATCTACCTTTTCTTTACCTACCGCTATGGTATGTTCAAAATGCGCCGAAGGTTGACCGTCTAAAGTTTTGATTGTCCAGCCGTCGGATAAAGACTTAACGTCTTTTCTTCCCATATTGATCATCGGCTCTACAGCGATAACCAAACCTTCTTTCAAAACTATACCCGAACCTTTTTTACCATAATTAGGAACTTCTGGATCTTCGTGAAGATTTTTACCTACTCCATGACCAACCAACTCTCTAACTACACCATATCCGTTTCTTTCAGCAAACAATTGCACTTCAAAACAAATATCGCCAAGTCTATTTCCTTCTACTGCTTTTTCAATTCCCTTTAATAAAGACTCCTTCGTAACACGAAGCAATTTCTTTTTAGCTTCAGAAATTTCTCCAACAGCAAAAGTATAAGCAGAATCACCATAGAAACCATTCATCAAAACACCACAGTCAACACTTAAAATCATCCCTTCCTGAATTTCATCATTATTGGGCATTCCATGTACAACTTGGTCTTCTGGTGATACACATAAAGTAAAAGGAAAACCTCTATAACCTTTAAATGCTGGTACTCCACCATTATCACGAATAAACTCTTCAGCTCTTTGATCAAGCTTCTTAGAGGTAACTCCAGGCTTAATCAATTTCGCCAATTCGGCATGCGTTTTTGCAACAAGTAAAGAACTTAATCTTATTAATTCAATCTCCTCTTTCGTCTTATAATAAACCATCTTCTTTTTTTCCTCCTAACCTGAAATACCAACCGGAGCAGCATTACTAGATCTACCTCTCAACTTCCCACTCTCCATCAAACCATCGTAATGTCTCATCAACAAATGACTTTCAATTTGTTGTAATGTATCTATAATCACACCCACCATAATCAACAACGATGTTCCACCAAAGAAGTAGGCAAAAGCTGTTGATATATCAAACATCATAGCAAAGGCAGGTAAAATCGCGATCATCGCTAAGAATATCGAACCAGGGAAAGTAATTTTTGATAAAATATTATCGATATAATCAGCTGTATCTGCGCCAGGTTTAATTCCCGGAACAAAAGCACCTTGCTTTTTGAAATCATCTGCCCATTGACGAGGATTAATTACCATTGCAGTATAGAAGAACGTGAACAAAATAATCATCATCGCATTAGCGAAATTGTACCAAAAATTTCTTGGGTCGCTTAGTGCCGCAAATGTTTGTCCGATTAGACCTTCTTTATCAACCCAGTCCATAGACAATAAAGTTGAAGGAACGAACATCACTGCTTGAGCAAAAATTATTGGCATTACACCTGCAATATTAACCTTAATAGGAATATACTGACGAGCACCACTTTGATTGATGGCACCAACCGACATTTGCTTAGCATATTGTAGTGGAATTTTTCTAACCCCTTGAATCAACATAATTGTTAAAGCAATGATAAAGAACCACACAACTAACTCAATAATGAAAACAAACATACGACCACCAGAGGCAGCTAAATTTACTCTATCGTTAAATTCGCCAGCAATAGCTTCAGGGAATCGAGCCATGATACCTACCATGATCAACATAGAAACACCGTTACCTATACCTTTATCTGTAATTTTATCTCCAATCCACATTAAGAACATGGTTGAAGCTATAATTACACTTACCGCAGTAAGTTGAAACATAAATCCGTTATCAGTTACTGCTGGTCCAACATAAGTATTCAAATACCCTGGCGCTTGTAACATTGTAACAACAATAGTCAATAACTTAGTGTAAGTCTGAATTTTCTTTCTTCCACTTTCGCCATCTTTCTGAATCTTTTGAATTTGCGGAACAGCAACACCCAATAACTGCATCACGATTGACGCAGAAATGTATGGCATTACACCCAACGCAAAAATAGATGCTCTACTAAAGGCACCTCCTGTAAAAGTTGAAATCAAACCAACCAATCCTTGAGAACCACCGCCGTCATGAGCTTGCGCTAAAACTTCAGAGTTAACACCAGGAATAATGATAAATGAACCTAAACGGTAAACTAAAATTAATCCAAGAGTAAAGAGGATTCTGTTTTTCAGATCCTCAATACTAAAGATATTCTTTATGGTTTGTATGAACTTTTTCATTACGCTACAACAGTAACAGATCCACCTTTAGCTTCAATTGCAGCTACAGCTGTTTTAGAGAAAGCATTAGCGGAAACATTTAATTTCGCTGTTAACTCACCTCTACCTAAGATTTTAACTAATTTGTTTTTAGACACCAAACCGTTGTCAATCAATACCTCTAAAGTGATGTCAGAAATTCCCTTTTTTGCAGCTACTTCAGCAATTGCATCAAGGTTAATCCCTTTGTACTCTACTCTATTTGGATTGGTAAATCCGAATTTAGGAAGTCTTCTTTGAAGTGGAGTTTGTCCACCTTCAAAACCAGGTTTTGATTTATAACCAGTTCTCGCTTTAGATCCCTTATGTCCTTTTGTAGATGTTCCACCTAAACCAGAACCTTCACCTCTACCGATTCTTTTTTTTGTTTTAACCGAGCCCTTAGCTGGTTTTAATGTTGAAAGATTCATATAATATTATTAATCTACTTTAACTAAATGCTTAACTTTATTAACCATGCCCAAAATTTGAGGAGTAGCTTCGTGCTCAACAACTTGGTGCATTTTTCTGAATCCCAAAGCCACTAAAGTCGCTTTTTGATCTTTCGGGCGGTCAATTGCGCTTTTTACTTGGGTGATTTTAATCTTTGCCATCTCTAATTCTTTAACTATTAACCATTAAATACTTTATCCATAGTAATCCCTCTATTGAAAGCGATTGTTCTAGGATCTCTCAAATTCTCTAAAGCTTTGATTGTAGCTTTCACCACGTTGTGAGGGTTAGAAGAACCTTTTGATTTAGCCAAAACGTCTTTTACACCAACACTTTCCAATACCGCACGCATAGCACCACCAGCAATTACACCAGTACCATGAGCCGCAGGCTTCATGAATACTCTAGCACCACCAAACTTTGCTTCCATTTCGTGAGGAATAGTTCCTTTTAAAATAGGTACTTTTATCAAATTCTTTTTTGCGTCATCAATTCCTTTAGATATTGCATCTGTAACCTCATTAGCTTTACCTAAACCAAATCCAACTACCCCATTTTCATTACCAACAACAACTATTGCAGAAAAACTGAAAGTTCTACCTCCTTTAGTAACCTTTGTAACTCTTTGGATACCTACAAGGCGATCCTTCAATTCCATCTCAGATGAACGTACTTTTTTTGCGTTTGATTTTAACATACTACCTATTGATTAAAAATTTAAACCACCTTCTCTCGCAGCATCTGCCAAAGACTTCACTCTACCGTGATACAAATATCCATTTCTATCGAAACGAACAGCAGTAATTCCTGCAGACTTAGCTTTCTCAGCGATTTTTAATCCAACCTGACGAGCTTGTTCGATTCCTTTTACATCTTTCAACTCCTTTTCGGTAGATGAAGCAGATGCAAGAGTTACTCCTTTTAAATCGTCAATCAACTGAGCATAAATTTCTTTATTACTTCTGTAAACTGTTAATCTCGGACTTTCTGCAGTACCAGTAACCACTTTACGGATTCTGTACTTAATTTTTTGTCTTCTTAAATCTTTCTTAGACATAGCTAACTTTTTTATTTACCTGCAGCCTTACCTGCTTTTCTTCTTAATTCTTCACCTGTGAACTTGATACCTTTTCCTTTGTATGGTTCAGGTTTTCTTAATGATCTGATTTTCGCAGCCACCTGACCAATCAATTGTTTATCAAAAGAAGTCAAAGTGATTTTGGGATTCTGTCCTTTCAAAGTCTCCGTTTTCAAAACAATCTCTTTTGGAATTTCAAAAACGATATTGTGAGAAAAACCTAAACTTAATTCTAAAAGCTGACCTTTATTTGCAGCTCTGTAACCAACCCCTACCAACTCTTGTTCGATAGTATACCCTTTAGATACACCTTCTACCATGTTGTTGATAAGCGCTCTGTATAATCCGTGCATCGCACGAGATTGTTTGTCATCAGCATTTCTTTTAACAAGTACTTCTTTACCCTCAACTACAGGAGTAACACGAGCATCTAAAGCTTGTGTAAGAGTACCTAATTTACCTTTAACAGTAACCACGTTGTTCTTTTCAACTGTTACAGTCACCCCATCAGGGATTGTTACCGGTGCATTTCCAATTCTTGACATTGCTCTAATTTTAATAAACGTAACACAAAACTTCACCACCTACATTCTCTCTCTTCGCTTCTTTATCGGTCATTAAGCCTTTTGAAGTAGAAATAATAGCTACCCCTAATCCACTTAACACTTTAGGAACTTTCGCTGCATGAGAATATTTTCTTAAACCCGGACGGCTCACTCTCTCCAAAGCTTGGATGGCAGGAACCTTAGATTTAGGATCATATTTCAAAGCTATTTTGATTGTACCTTGAGCGGTATCATCTAAAAATTTGTAACTTAAAATATAACCTTTATCAAACAAAATCTTAGTGATTTCTTTTTTTAAGTTTGATGCTGGCACATCCACCACACGGTGATTTGCTTTTATCGCATTTCTTACTCTTGTAAGGTAATCTGAAATTGGATCAGTTATCATATATCAACCTATTTATCTAAATCTATTTTATTACTACCAGCTAGCTTTTTTAACACCAGGGATCAAACCGTTGTTTGCCATTTCACGGAAACAAATCCTTGAAACACCGAACTGTCTCATATAACCTCTTGGTCTACCAGTTAATTTGCAACGGTTACGAACTCTGATAGGATTTGAATTTCTTGGAAGTTTTTGTAAACCTTCATAGTCACCCGCCTCTTTCAATTCTTTTCTTTTTTTCGCATATTTCAAAGCTAGAGCAGCACGTTTTACGTCTCTGGCTTTCATTGATTCCTTAGCCATACAATATTACTTCTTTAAATTTTTAAATGGTAAACCAAATTCTTTTAGCAAAGCATAACCTTCTTTATCTGTCTCAGCAGTAGTAACAAAAGTGATGTCCATTCCTAAAATTTTATCTATTTTCTCGATGTTAATCTCAGGAAAAATGATTTGTTCTTTAACACCTAAAGTGTAATTTCCTCTTCCATCTAATTTAGAATTAACACCACGGAAGTCTCTTACCCTTGGCAAAGCAACAGCTACAAGTCTTTCTAAAAACTCATACATTTTGTCGCCTCTTAAAGTAACTTTCACTCCGATTGGCATTCCCTTTCTAAGTTTGAAGTTAGAGATATCCTTTTTAGAATACGCAGGAATTGCTTTCTGACCAGTAATCATTGTTACTTGTTGAACTGCATTATCAATTAATCTTTTGTCAGCAACGCTGTCTCCAATTCCTTGATTGATGCAAATTTTTTCCAATTTCGGAACTTGCATTACAGATTTATATCCGAACTCGTTTTTAAGAGCGGGAGCTATTTGCTCCTTATATCTCTTTTTTAATGCTGGTACGTATTCCATTAGTCTACAATCTTATCAGTTTTCTTTGCAAATCTTTTCAATTTTCCGTCTACTTCTTTTCTTCCAACACGAGTAGCTGTTTTACCATCGGCCAACAACATTACGTTTGAAATATGAATTGAAGCTTCGAAAGACACAATTCCTCCTTGTGGATTTTTAGCAGAAGGCTTAGTGTGTTTTTTAACCAAGTTAACTCCTTCAATAACCACACGATTGTCTTTCACCAAAACCTCTTTGATCACTCCGGTTTTGTTTTTTTCTTCTCCAGCGATTACCTTAACGGTGTCTCCCTTTTTAATTTTCAATTTTGACATATACATTCACTATTATAGCACTTCAGGTGCTAATGAAACAATTTTCATATAATCTTTTTCACGAAGCTCTCTAGCAACTGGACCAAAGATACGAGTTCCCACCAATTCACCAGCAGCATTTAATAAAACAACAGCGTTGTCATCAAAACGGATATAAGAACCATCTGGTCTTCTAACCTCTTTTTTCGTTCTAACTACTACGGCTTTAGAAACTGATCCTTTCTTAGCATTACCTGAAGGTAGCGCTTGTTTAACTGAAACTACAATTTGATCACCTATTGAAGCGTATCTTTTCGCTGTTCCACCTAATACACGGATGCAAAGAACTTCTTTTGCACCGCTGTTATCAGCTACTCTTAATCTTGATTCCTGTTGTATCATGGTTCAAAAATATTTTTATCAATTACTTAGCTTTCTCAACAACTTCAACGATTCTCCATCTTTTGGTTTTACTCAAAGGACGAGTCTCCATTATTTTAACGGTATCACCCACACCACACTCATTTTTCTCATCATGAGCAACAAATTTCTTTGATTGCTTAAGAAACTTACCGTATTTAACGTGTTTGATTTTAGTTTCGATAGTAACAACTACAGACTTTTCCATCTTGTTGCTGGTTACTATACCCACTCTTTCTTTTCTTAAATTTCTATCTTCCATTGTGCTTTCTTTTCAAAACTATTTTTGTCTCTTGTTCAATTCAGTTTTCAATCTCGCGACTGTTCTTCTTGTACTTCTAATTACAAGAGGACTCTCCAAAGGAGAAACTGCATGATTCATTTTTAACTTATCAAGACTAGAAGATTCAGCCTCTACACGCGCTTTAATCTCTTCAGTCGTCATTTCTTTTATTACAGATGCTTTCATACTTCTATTATTCTTGAACGTAATCTCTTCTTACTACAAATTTGGTGGTGATAGGAAGTTTTTGAGCAGCTAATCTCATTGCTTCTTTAGCCAATTCCATTGGAACACCTTCAGCTTCAAATAAAATTCTTCCAGGTTTAACTACGGCAACCCATAGTTCAGGAGAACCTTTACCCTTACCCATTCTCACCTCTGCAGGTTTCTTAGTAATTGGTTTATCAGGGAAGATACGAATCCACAATTGACCTTCTCTCTTCATGTGACGTGTAACGGCAACACGAGCAGCTTCTAATTGACGACTTGTAATAAAGGTTTCTTCCATTGCCTTCATTCCGAAAGTTCCAAAAGCAAGTTCACTACCTCTCTTGGCATTGCCCTTCATCTTGCCTTTCTGCGCCTTTCTGTATTTGGTTCTCTTTGGCTGTAACATTTTATCTCAATTTAAAATCAAACAATTGACTTATTTCTCTGTTCTTCTGTTTTTGGTTTTGAATTTACCTTTTGGTTTAACCCCTCCACCTACGTTAGGTGATAGATCAGGTTTACCGTAAATTTCACCTTTGCAAATCCATACTTTAACTCCGATTCTACCATAAGTAGTATGCGCTTCACTATGTGCATAATCAATATCAGCACGGAAAGTATGTAATGGAGTTCTTCCTTCTTTTTTACCTTCATTTCTTGCCATCTCAGCACCGTTCAAACGACCAGATACCAAAATTTTAATTCCCTCTGCACCCATTCTCATTGTAGAAGCAATTGCCATTTTCATAGCTCTTCTAAAAGAGATTCTACCTTCAATTTGACGAGCGATGCTATCTCCTACCAATTTTGCATCTAGTTCAGGTCTCTTAATCTCAAAAATATTGATTTGAATATCTTTGCTTGTTACCTTTTTCAACTCCTCTTTTAACTTATCTACTTCTTGTCCGCCTTTACCAATTATGATACCCGGACGAGCTGTATGAATAGTTATGCTTATTAGCTTAAGAGTTCTTTCAATAACAATTTTAGAAACAGACGCTTTCGCTAAACGTGCTCTAATGTAGTTTCTGATTTTGTGATCTTCAGCTAATTTGTCTGAATAATCATTTCCACCATACCAATTAGAATCCCATCCTCTGATAATTCCTAATCTGTTCCCTATAGGGTTTGCCTTATTTCCCATGATCAATATTAATTTGCAATTTTATCAATAAATAAAGTAACGTGATTCGATCTTTTTCTCACTCGGTGAGCTCTACCTTGCGGTGCAGGCTGAACTCTCTTCAACATTCTTCCTGAATCAACAGCAATAGTTGAGATTTTCAATTCACCCTCGTTCACTGCCGAACCAGTTTTAGCTTCGTAATTGTGCATTGCAGATTGCAATAACAATTCTAATCTTGTAGCAGCTTCCTTCTGAGAGAATTGAAGAATACCCAATGCTTTGTGTACTTCAACTCCTCTAATTAAATCGGCAACCAATCTCATTTTTCTTGGAGAAGTTGGACAGTTGTTCAACTTCGCAAAATATTGCGTTTTGTTTGCTTCTTTTCTAGCGTCAGCTGTTTCTCTTTTTCTTTTGCCCATGACTAACTTGTCTTTCAGTTCTTATTATTTTTTGTTACCACCGTGGCCTCTGAAATTTCTGGTTGGTGCGAATTCACCGAATTTGTGTCCTACCATATTCTCAGTTACATAAACCGGAATAAATTTATTCCCATTGTGTACCGCCACTGTTAAACCAATTGCTTCAGGAGTGATCATAGAAGCTCTTGACCAAGTTTTGATAACAGCTTTACCGTTTCCTTTCTCCGTAGCAGCACCAATTCGTTTATTCAATTTATTCTCTACGAAAGGTGGTTTTTTTAATGATCTTGCCATATTACCTAATTATTTCTTTCTTCTTTCAATGATATACTTATTCGTTGCCTTTTTCTTAGAGCGAGTTTTGTAACCCTTCGCTGGCAATCCTTTTCTTGATCTAGGGTGACCTCCAGAAGATCTTCCTTCACCACCACCCATCGGGTGATCTACCGGGTTCATCGCAACACCTCTAGTTCTTGGTTTGATACCCAACCATCTTGATCTACCTGCCTTACCCGAAACCACTAAAGAGTGATCTGAGTTAGAAGCTGCTCCAATGGTAGCCATGCAAGTAACCAATACTTTACGTGTCTCACCAGAAGGCATTTTCAATACTGCAAACTTATCATCTCTACCTAAAAGTTGAGCGTAAGAACCAGCGCCTCTTGCGAATTTACCTCCTTGACCAGGATTCAATTCAATATTGTGAATTACAGTACCTAGAGGAACTTCAGAAAGCAACAATGTGTTACCAACTTCAGGAGCTGCCCCTTTTCCAGAAACTACAGTTTGTCCAACTTGTAATCCGTCTGGAGCGATAATATATCTTTTTTCACCGTCAGCATAGTTTAACAAAGCAATACGAGCAGTTCTGTTTGGATCGTACTCTATACTTACCACTTTAGCTGAGATTCCAAATTTTTCTCTTTTGAAATCGATGATTCTATATTTTTGTTTGTGACCACCACCAGTATATCTCATGGTAAGTCTACCGTTACTATTTCTTCCGCCTGAACCGTTTTTCTTAGCGATAAGACTCTTTTCAGGTGTTGACTGTGTAATTTCCTGAAAAGTAGGAACTACGCGGTGACGCTGAGTTGGAGTAATCGGTCTTAATTTCTTTAATCCCATAACCTATTAAATGTTGCTGTATAAATCAATAATTTGTCCTTCAGCCAAAGTAACGATTGCTCTCTTTTGAATAGGAGATGAACCAGTCATCATTCCTTTCTTAGTATACTTTTGCTTCACTTTTCTTGGAGTTCTTAAAGTGTTTATTGAAAGCACTTTTACTCCGTACATTTTTTCAATGTCTTTTTTAATCTCCACTTTGTTGGCTTTGTCATCAACAACAAATCCATATCGGTTGAGCTTCTCTTGAAGAGAAGACATCTTTTCTGTGATAACCGGTTTCTTAATCGAACTCATTTCTCTTAGCTTAAAGTATTTTCTAATTCCTTAACAGAGCTTTCAACCAAAACAACTTTATTGGTATTCAATAAATCGTAAGTATTCAACTCATTTACAGTAAGAACTTTCACCCCCTCTAAATTTCGGGAGGATAAATATATGTTTTTATTCTGTTCTGTTAACACTAATAACACTTTTTCGTCTCTTAATTCTAAGCTATCAACAATCGCTAAAAACGATTTAGTCTTTGGAGCTTCGAAGTTAAAATCCTCTACTACAGTGATATTCTGGTTTTTAGCTTGAGAAGAAAGAACAGATTTTCTTGCTAATTCTTTCAATTTTTTATTCAATTTAAAACCATACAAGTGAGGACGCGGACCAAAAACTCTACCTCCACCTTTGTATAAAGGGTTTCTTAAAGAACCTGCTCTTGCGCCACCGCCACCTTTTTGCTTTCTCAATTTACGAGTACTCCCTCTAACTTCGCCTCTTTCTTTTGCTTTGTGAGTACCTTGTCTTTGGTTGGCAAGATGTTGTTTAACGTCAAGATAAACAGCGTGCTCATTTGGTTCGATACCAAACACTGCATCAGACAACTGAACTTTTCTGCCAGTAGCTTTACCTTGTGTATTTAAAACTGATAATTCCATGTTATTTCTCAATTATTACGTACGATCCTTTTGCACCTGGAACAGATCCTGAAAGCACCAATACATTTTTTTCTTTTAAAACTTTAATCACTTGTAAGTTGTCAACAGTAACTCTAGCACCGCCCATTCTACCACCCATTCTCATACCTTTAAATACTCTTGAAGGTGTAGAACAAGCACCGATTGAACCTGGCGCTCTACCTCTGTTATGCTGACCGTGGGTTTGTCCACCAACACCACCAAATCCGTGACGTCTAACAACCCCTTGGAAACCTTTTCCTTTTGAAGTACCAACAACAGAGATTACATCTCCTTCAGCAAATACATCAATAGAAACTGAATCACCCAATTGAGCGTTTTCGATATCTTTAAACTCAACTAATTTTCTTTTAGGAGTAGTGTTCGCTTTTTTGAAGTGACCTTGAAGAGATTTAGGAGTTAATTTCTCTCTTTTCTCATCGTAACCCAATTGAACAGCGGCATAACCGTCTTTCTCAACTGTCTTCACTTGCGTAACAACACATGGTCCAACCTCAACAACAGTGCACGGAATATTCTTTCCGTTCGCGTCGAAGATACTGGTCATTCCTATTTTTTTTCCTATCAAACCTGACATGGCTATTGATTTTTAAAATTTCTTATTTCTTTTTATAACTCGCCGACTCTACTAAACTTTAATTTCAACTTCAACACCACTTGGAAGTTCAAGTTTCATTAAAGCGTCTACTGTTTTAGAAGTAGAGCTGTAGATATCTAACAATCTTTTATAAGAAGACAATTCGAACTGCTCTCTTGCCTTTTTATTTACGTGTGGTGATTTCAACACAGTAAAAATTCTTTTGTGAGTAGGAAGAGGTATTGGACCACTTACTACCGCGCCTGTTGCTTTTACGGTTTTCACAATCTTTTCAGCAGATTTATCTACTAAGTTGTGATCGTAAGACTTCAGCTTTATTCTAATCTTTTGGCTCATTTGCTTAACTTAATCTATTATTATGCAGTTACTTTTCCTTTTGATTTTGCGATCACCTCATCAGCTACGTTTTGTGGAGCTGGTTCGTAGTGAGAGAACTCCATTGTAGAAGTAGCTCTACCAGAAGTAATCGTTCTTAAATCAGTTACATATCCGAACATTTGAGAAAGAGGTACTTTCGCGCTAACCACTTTAGCTCCTCTTCTGTCGTCCATACCTGCAATCTGACCTCTTCTCTTATTTAAGTCACCAATTACGTCACCCATGTTTTGTTCTGGAGTAATCACTTCTAATTTCATGATCGGCTCTAACAATACTGGTTTCGCTTTTGGCAAAGCTTCTCTGTAAGCAATTTTAGCACAAATTTCAAAAGACAATGCATCTGAATCGACCGCGTGGAAAGATCCATCTAACAATGTTACTTTTAAGGCTTCAATTGGATAACCTGCCAATACCCCATTTTGCATTGAAGCGGCAAATCCTTTCTCAATAGACGGAACAAATTCTCTTGGAATGTTACCACCTTTAACGGCATTGATAAACTCTAATCCTGTTTTACCTTGTTCAGCAGGTTCAACTGTGAACACGATATCAGCAAATTTACCACGACCACCTGATTGTTTTTTGTATACTTCTCTGTGCTGAACAGCAGCATTAATAGTCTCTCTGTAGGTTACTTGAGGAGCACCTTGGTTCACTTCAACTTTGAACTCACGTTTCAAACGGTCGATCAAAATCTCTAAGTGAAGCTCACCCATACCGCTGATGATGGTTTGTCCAGATTCCTCGTCAGTTTTAACTCGGAAAGTAGGATCCTCTTCAGACAATTTACCTAAGGCAACACCTAATTTATCAACGTCGGCTTGAGTTTTAGGCTCAATAGCTAAACCGATAACTGGCTCAGGGAATTTCATTGCTTCAAGAACGATTGGATTCTTCTCATCGCACAAAGTATCTCCAGTACGGATGTCTTTGAAACCAACAGCAGCGCCAATATCACCAGCTTCGATAAAATCAACTGGATTTTGTTTGTTTGCGTGCATTTGGAAGATACGAGAAATACGTTCTTTATTTCCACTTCTTGTATTCAATACATAAGAACCTGCATCTAATCTACCTGCGTAAGCACGGAAGAAGCAAAGACGACCTACGAAAGGATCGGTTGCGATTTTAAATGCAAGAGCTGTGAAAGGTTCTTTAGCATCAGGTTTACGAGTAACTGTAGCACCTGTCTCAGGATTTGTACCTGAAATATTTTCTTTATCCAATGGACTAGGCATCAACTCCATTACTAAGTCGAGCATAGTTTGTACACCTTTGTTTTTGAAAGATGAACCACAAACCATTGGAACAATTTTATTTGCGATACATGCTTTACGAAGAGCAGCTAAAACTTCAGCTTCAGTGATAGTCTCAGGAGCTTCGAAAAACTTCTCCATGATTTTATCATCGAATTCAGCAACAGCTTCTAACATTTTCTCTCTCCATGAAGTAGCTTCTTCAAGCATATCATCTGGAATAGGAACAACTTGGTAAGTCATACCTTTATCATGCTCATTCCAAACCATTCCACGGAAGTTGATTAAGTCAACAACTCCTTTGAAATTTTCTTCAGCACCAATTGGCAATTGAAGAGGAACGGCGTTACCGCCTAACATTTCTCTAACTTGTTTAACTACAGTTAAGAACTCAGCACCTTGACGGTCCATTTTGTTCACGAACCCGATACGAGTTACGTTGTAGTTATCAGCCAAACGCCAGTTTGTTTCAGATTGAGGTTCAACACCATCAACCGCTGAGAACAAGAATACCAATCCATCCAAGATACGCAATGAACGGTTTACCTCAACGGTAAAGTCCACGTGACCTGGGGTATCGATAATATTAACTTTGTATTTGTTATTTCTATAGTTCCAGAAACAAGTAGTTGCTGCAGAGGTAATTGTTATACCACGCTCTTGCTCTTGCACCATCCAGTCCATTGTAGCAGCACCGTCGTGAACCTCACCTATCTTGTGGTTAACACCAGTATAGTAAAGAATACGCTCAGTCGTTGTGGTTTTACCAGCATCGATGTGAGCTGCAATCCCAATATTTCTTGTATATAATAAATCGCTCATTATCGTAATTATTAGAATCTGAAGTGAGAGAAAGCTTTGTTAGCTTCAGCCATTCTGTGAGTATCTTCTTTCTTTTTGAAAGCAGCACCTTCTTCTTTTGAAGCGGCGATGATTTCGGCAGCTAATTTCTCAGCCATTGATTTCTCATTTCTTTTTCTAGAATATCCAATCAACCATTTCATAGCCAAAGATGATTTTCTAGAATCTCTAACCGGTTGTGGAATTTGAAAAGTTGCACCACCTACTCTACGGCTTTTAACCTCAACGTTAGGCGTTACATTATCCAACGCTTTTTTGAAAGTTTCCAATCCGTCAACGCCTTCGATTTTTTTACCAACTATATCAATAGCTCCGTAAAACACATCTAATGCACTTGATTTTTTACCATCGTACATTAAGTTGTTTACAAACTTGCTTACCAATACATCACTAAATTTAGGATCTGGTAAAATGAGTCTTTTTTTCGCTTTAGCCTTTCTCATTGCTATTTATTATTTCTTAGGTTTCTTAGTTCCGTATTTTGATCTTCTTTGTCCTCTTCCTTCAACACCCGCAGTATCCAACGCTCCTCTAACAATATGGTATCTTACCCCTGGTAAGTCTTTTACTCTTCCTCCTCTTACTAAAACAATAGAGTGTTCTTGTAAGTTGTGACCTTCACCCGGAATGTAGGCATTCACCTCATTTCCGTTTGTCAATCTAACCCTTGCTACTTTTCTCATAGCCGAGTTTGGTTTTTTAGGAGTAGTAGTATATACTCTCACACAAACACCTCTTCTTTGAGGGCAAGAATTAAGAGCAGCTGACTTGCTTCTCTTGATTTGACTGGTTCTTCCAGTGTGTACTAATTGCTGAATTGTTGGCATATTAATCTGTTTCTTTTCTTCAAAAATATACTTTTCCCACAAAAAATGGGAGGGCAAAGCTACGAGAATAATTCAATATACCAATACTTCTTCACAAATTATTTTTAAAAAATATTGATTTTTAGCCACTTTCCTATTCGCTACAAGGATTACAGAGCGAAAAAAAGTATGAAAAAAAGCCACAAACACCTATATTTTTCGCTATAAATTCAAGAAATCGTTTTTTTTAATACTTTCAACCCTCATTTATGATCTATATTATGAAGTGGTGGAAAATTACCTATAAAACAATCATTGTTCTTTTTGCATTAGTTGGCCTGTTTTTCACAGGAACCTATCTGGCACTGCAATTCAAGCTAACCAACGACAAAGGTGCAGTTGATTCAAACAACAGGTATTTCGACGAAATAAAAGACAAATACAATCAATCTTTTAAGAGAGACACCGCTAAAACCGCGAAAAAAAGTTATGAAGTACTGCAAAGAGCATTAATATTGAATAAATATTGGCCTATAAATGCCGAATTAATAATTGCTGCTTATCAAATGAGTAATAATGAAAAGGAGGCTTTGCGTATGATTGACGCAACTGAACTTCATTTACAAAACAACAAAAACTATCTCACGGAAGTTGCCGAACTAAATAAGAAGCTAAAAGAAACCGCACGCTTAGATTCTAACGGAAGCATCTTTGAATGGATGAACATTTCAGAATGGACCGATTTTAAATTTGCTGTAGCTAAAGACAAAGCCCTCATCGATTCTGTGGCCAAGCAAACAGGCGTTGAACCACGATTAATAGTATCTGTGCTGGTGGGCGAACAAATACGTTTGTTTAACTCTAAAAGAGAGGCCTACAAAAAATGGATTGGGCCGCTAAAAATTCTATCTGTGGAAACCAAGTTCTCCTTAGGTGTTACAGGTATTAAAGATTTCACCGCAAAAAGAATTGAAGCTTATATTAAAGACAGCACTTCTAAATTTTATTTAGGCAAACCTTACGAACACCTACTGGATTTTAAAACAGATTCTGTAGATAGAGAAAGATTCGACAGGCTTACCTCCTGCAAAAGCCACTACTACTCTTATATGTACGCGGCTTTGTTCATGAAACAAATGAAGGTACAATGGGAAAAAGCAGGATTTCCAATTGATGAGCGTCCAGAAATTTTAGCCACTCTATTTAATGTAGGCTATGAGCAATCTCAGCCCAAGAGCAATCCGAGAGTGGGCGGCTCAAGCATCACCATCAACGAAAAGATTTACTCTTTTGGATCTATTGCCTACGAATTTTATTACTCTGGAGAGCTTTTTGAGTTGTTTCCATTCAAAACCAAGAAATTCGACTGTGATGTCATCAATTAAAACTCTTCTTAGCTTTTTAATAGTTGTTGTTTCGTTTCAATTCACATACGGACAAGACAGCACCTGCATCAGCATTCTATGGGATTCCCTCTCTCCTGGTATTTATTACAGTGAAGTTGAGGCGCCACAAAAATCAATCACTAACGACAGCAAATTAAGCATCGTCAAAATAAATCCCAACAAAGTTGAGTTTGCATTATTATCTGCATCAGAACACGGAAACAAGAGCAGAACCGCACCAGAATGGGCGAAGGAATTCAACATGAACGTGATAGTAAATGCGGGAATGTACGATTTAAACAAAACCTTGAGCAACAAGGGATTCATGCAGAATTTCAATCACATGAACAATCCCACGCTCTACCCATCTTATGGAGGAATGATTGCTTTTAATCGGGCGGATAGCACCTTAAATAATTTTGAAATTTTAGATTTAGAACATACGCCGTGGGATTCTGTAAAAACGTGTTATTACAGTTACAGTCAGGGTATGAGAATGATTGATTGCAATGGTTCTCCGCTGACTTGGAACAAGAAAAATCAATTGTGCAGCATGTTGTTGTGTGCTATCGACAAGGAAGGATTTGTGTATTATGTTTTCTGTCGTTCTCCCTACACGCACAATGAAATGATAGGATTTTTGTTGGCCATGCCATTTGAAATAACAGGTGCTATTTATCTAGAAGGCGGACCGGAAACCAGCATGTACATTAGCACTCCGAATAAAAAAGTAGAGAAATTCGGCAGTTATGTATCGCGAACTTATGAGAACGATAATAACGATCACTTTTGGAAAATACCGAATGTGATTGGGGTGAGAGCGAAGTAGGGTTAATTTTAAAAATCATGTTTTGAATTTACTTTAAATATTTTTTGCATTTAAATAAGGAAATTAGATCCAACAGAATGACCTAGTTAACGTAAACATTAAGAATAATATTTTCAACATTTTAAGGAGGACCTATATGACAATGAATAAGGTAGTTGAATTGATACCAGTAATAGAATTACCAACAATCAAAGATTCAGAGAGTGAAAATTTTCCATCTGGATCTGCCTTGAGTAATACTTTTGAATGGGATAAATTTCAAGAAAAAGAAATTAGAAAAAATTACAATAACATCGGATCGCCTATTTCACCTGGAATCTATCAATACAGATTATTTGACATTAACACTGAGGATTTGGTGAAGGTAATAAAACTTCATATTTCAGATTTTAAGATAGAAGATTCATGCTCATTATTTGGCGGCTATGCTTTAGTAATAAATAATGAAATCGTGTTATATCCTCAATGCTGTGGATTGCTTGAAGAAATCAATGACTGGATTAAGATTATGGATAAGAATTTTGAACCTTTTTATTTAATGGAGTGTCATCCATCTCCTCTTTTCAGTAAAGTTAATGATAAAGTTCTCATAAATTGTTCAGAAGAAAATAATGAACCATTTCGATTCTCTACAAATAGTGAAATAACAATTAGTTATGACTCTTTAAAAGAAGCCTTAGAAAAGCTGTTGAACGATTTGAGAGTATTTTCTGAAAAACTTGATCTGTTATCAGATAAATTTGCTTCAGAAAAAATATCAAACATACTTATATAGGGACAAAAATAAATATCTTACCCTATTTGCAATTTTAAAATTTAGGGTTAATTGATTAAGAATTTTAACTCGCAGAAAGTTCAATATTACAGGATATATTACCACTTATGATCAGCCCAATTTTCATATACGAAAAACATTAAACCTACTCAATTAGCAAACCCATTATCTTACATAACCCTTAATATCTCGAGTTGATTATGTACCCTGTTAATAATTCCCTCTCCCCCATTCATTCATAATTACTAATTTTACCTTC
>JBMTCG010000037.1:0-23393 GCA_049430665.1 Flavobacteriales bacterium
AAAAAGCCCCACATTTCTGTGAGGCTTTCTGTGATCCCGTCTGGATTCGAACCAGGACCTTCCCGATTAAAATCGGGATGCTCTATCCAACTGAGCACAAACAAAAAAGCCCCACATTTCTGTGAGGCTTTCTGTGATCCCGTCTGGATTCGAACCAGAGACCTACTGCTTAGAAGGCAGTTGCTCTATCCAGCTGAGCTACGAGACCGTTATTTTATTCAGAAGGACAGCAACCTTCCCGACCAAGTATCGGGATGCTCTATCCAAATGAGCTGCTAATCGAATTTTTATAAAAAAATTGCGAGTGCGAATATATTGAATAATGTTATAGTAACAAAGCCTAAAGAATTCTTTGCATTATTTTTTTTCAAAAAATTCGATGAATCATTGACAAGTTTGGATAAAGGATATATATTTGCAGCATCAGTTCATTCGAACTGATTAGTTTAGTTAGGTTAGAAAAAGTCGGGCGCCCGCCCGGCTTTTTTGTTTTATATTAAATTCATCTTAGCTGCCTTCTTAATCAACTCAGCCGAATTTTGAACCCCTAACTTTTTCATCATATTCACTCGGTGCGTCTCAATAGTTCTTGTGCTTACACTTAATTGATTTGCTATTTCCTTGGTGATTTTTCCTTCAGAGACCAGCTTTAACACCTCTAATTCCCTTGGTGTTAGTTCATTTTCCGAATCATTCTCCACTACACCCATGTTATTAATCATCAATTCGGTAATGTGACGATTAAAATATTTTCTTCCAGCAAAAACCTCCTTAATAGCTGTTTTCAATTCATTTTCATCAGCATTTTTAAGCAAGTAGCCATGTGCGCCATTGCGAACGCTTTTAACCACGTATTGCCCCTCATCGTGCATGGTAAGGACAATAAAGCGAGTTTGCGGAAAGTTTTGCTTTGCTTGAGCCAGCACATCGTGACCAGATACTCCAGGCATCGATAAGTCTACCAAAGCAACATCTACATTTTTTTTCTCTAAAAAAGTTAAAAGCTCTGCTCCATCAGCAGCTTCACCTATTACCTCGAAAGTATCATCTTTTTGCAGAATAGATACAATTCCATTTCTAAACAATTGATGATCATCTGCTATTACTACTTTGATTGCACTCATAAGGGTATCTCTAATTCTATAATAGTACCTTGTTCATCCGAAGTTATGAAAAATTCACCATTGAACAAGGCAGCACGTTCCTTAATGTTTTTTAAACCTTTGCCCGAAAAATCACTTTTGTTTTCACTATTTCTAAAGCCTTTACCATTGTCGGAAATAAAATAACACACCTTGTCTTCAAACTCGGTTATAGAAATTTTTATTTCTTTAGCTTCAGCGTGTTTAATAGCGTTATTTAATGTTTCTTGTGCAATTCTATACAATGCAACGTTCAATTCCTTATTGATTTTACTGTTGTTTTTTCTTGTATCATCTAAAAAAACAATGCTACTCCTTGTCGACTTCGAAATGTCTTCCACCATGTTTTTTATAGCGGCACCAGCTCCAAAATCGAGCAACACAGAAGGCATCAAATTATAAGACACGCGCCGCATCTCGGTGATGGTATCGTCTATTAAGGTTTTTAGTCGCTGCTTTTCGACTTCGTCGATTTTTAAATCGCCAAGTTGTAATTTAATAGAAGTTAGAAGCGGACCAACACCGTCGTGAATATCTTGCGACAAGCGGGTTCTCTCCTCTTCTTGCCCTTGTATTAAAGCCGATTTACTTTGCCAAGTCAACTCTTTTAATTGATTTCTCATGGCCTCCATGGCTTTACCCAAAGCATCTTCTTCCGACAGCAACTGATGTTGCGCCTCAAAATCACCTTGTCCGATTTTATTAGCAAACACAATACTTTTCTCTAAACCAAATACCAACTTTTCAATAGCTGCAGCCATTTTGCCAATTTCATCATCCCCTGGCGCAGGTAACTTTTTAGGCAAACTACCCTTGGCCAATTCAAGCACCACATTTTCTAGTGCTTTAATAGGTATGGCAATTCGGTTAGAAATGAAAACCGACAAAATCACAATTAGCAAAAGAAATACAGCGGAGATTACTAAAAGTCGGTTACGCATAATTTCTACCGAATAAATAGCTTCTTCTTCATCAATTTCCGATAGTAAAATCCATTGTAATCCTTCAATATTTATTTTTCGGTAAGCACTGAACACACTTACATTTCTATAATCTTTAATTACATTTCTTCCTTCTCTACCAGCCAATGCCTCGCTCACGCCTTCTGTTTTAACTTCTATAGTTAGTGGCTTTTTAGCAGGGAAAAATCGGGAATTGGTTCGCATAAATCCATCGTGACCAACAATATACGATTCACCAGTGGCCCCCATACCTGTTCTCTCGTGAATAGATTTTTCTATGTAAGAAGGGAATTCAATAAAGACAAAAGTTTTTTTACCAAAAGGAATGAAATAAGCGATGAGCAAAGAATCTGAATTCAGTATTTTACTTACATCAAAAACAAAAGCATTTTTCTTTTTAAGTAATGAATCGGGAAAAACATAATTTTCTAAATTCCCCAGATTTAATTCTTTAGATGCATTTACCAAGCCAATGAAATCTTTCTTTTGCGCATGATACATCAACCTGTTTTTTTTGGCTAGAATTGCTTCCTCCACTGTTGTTTTCTTCAACATATTCACCGAAGAAAGTTGCTCTAAAGTTCTTTCAATTAAAGCCTCTTTAAACTGAAAATAAAAAACAGTCGACACTATAATAAAAACCAGTGCACCCAAAGAGAGAAACGCAATGGTTAAGCGATGAACTATTTTAAAATGTTTGAACATTTATTTTTTGAGCTTCTCTTGTTCCTTCTTAAAGGCACGATACAAAGTATAGTTGCCCGGATAATTACTAATATAACCACCTTCATTGAAAACGAAAAGCGATTCTACAATTCTATCTAAGAAGTAACGGTCGTGCGATACAATTAAAACACAACCTTTGAAATTCATTAGGTATTCCTCAAGAGTAGCTAACGTGAGCAAATCGAAGTCGTTGGTAGGCTCATCTAAAATCAAGAAGTTGGGCGCTTTCATTAAGATAGTCACCAAATACAAACGCTTTCTTTCGCCTCCACTCAACTTTTCTACAACAGCATGTTGTCTATCTGGAGGGAAATTGAATTGCGTTAACATCTGACTAGCCGTGATTCTTGAACCATCTTTCAATTCAATAACTTCGGCAATGTTTTTTACTTCATCAATCACCTTGTTTCCTGGTTTAACTGTGATTCCTTTCTGGGTATAATAACCAACTGACACGGTGTCGCCTAAACTTATTTCACCTGTAAAATCGGGATCTTTACCAGTCAGTAAATTCAACAAAGTAGTTTTACCAGCGCCATTATCGCCTACAATTCCAATCTTATCACCTCCTTTAAAATAGTAGCTAAAATCGTTGATGATCGCACGGTCGCCATAGCTTTTACACAAGTGATCTACCTCCAATATTTTCTTACCCAAGCGTTGCATTGCTGTGGTAATATTCACTTCGGCTTTCTCTACTTTTTGTTTGGCCTTCTTCTCTATTTCTCCTGCCGCTTCAATTCTACTTTTCGATTTTGTACCTCGCGCTTTAGGCATCTTGCGCAACCACTCCAACTCTTTTTTAAATAAGTTTTTCGCTTTGTGCACTTGTGTTGCCTCGTTCATTTCGCGCTCAGCTTTGGTAGTTAAGAAAAATTCGTAATCACCTTGGTAGGTGAAAATTCCTGTAGGCGTTAATTCTAAAATGGTATTGCACACGTTATCTAAGAAATACCTATCGTGGGTAATAAGTAATAAAGCAAAACTACTTTCACTTAAAAACCCTTCTAACCACTCTACCATTGCAAAGTCGAGGTGGTTGGTGGGCTCATCTAACAATAAAATATCTGGTTCTTCAATCAAGCATTTGGCTAAGGCCAATCTGCGTTTTTCACCACCCGAAAACCTGTCGATCGACACATCTAAATTCTTGAAATTCAGATTATCTAAAACCTCGGTAATCTTGCTTTCTTCAGCCCAGGCATTGTGTGCTTCAATGTCATCGTACACTTTTTTAAACTCATCAGATTCCATATCGCCTTCAGCAATCAAGGCTTCGTATTTCTTAATCATTTGAATACGCGGATTGCTTTCGTAAATAAACTCACGAATGGAGATACCTGTTTTGTATTCGGGCTCTTGATCGAGCATTCCTATTTTTATTCCATCACGAAAAACAACTTCACCTGTATCTTGTAATTCTTTACCGGTTAGGATTTTAAACATGGTACTTTTGCCTGCGCCATTCACGGCAATTAAGCCCATTTTCTGACCTTTATCTATTCCAAAAGAAACATCTTGAAACAATGGTTTGGCGGTGAAAGATTTACTTAAATTGGAGATAGATAATATGTTCATGTAATTGGTATAAGTGAAATTGAAAGTGGTGAAGGTAATGATTAATGCTAATTTTCGTATTCTTGTAATATTGAAAAAGATTCTCATCATACAAACGGCTTTCATTGGCGATGTTATTCTGGCTACACCGCTTATCGAGAATTTAAAAGATAAATTCCCTTCTGTTCAAATCGATTTTTTATTGCGCAAAGGCAATGAAGCTTTGTTGGAGGATCATCCAAAAGTGAATCGCGTATTAATTTGGAACAAGAAAGAGAAATACAAAAGTTTGTTTCACATCATTAAAAGAGTGCGCAAAGAAAAATACGATGTGGTGTTGTGTGTTCAGCGCTTTTTCAATGCTGGCTTAATCACTGCGCTATCAGGAGCGAAAATGAAAATTGGTTTCGATAAAAATCCCTTGAGTTTTTCTTTCACCAAAAAAGTGACACACGATTTAGAAAGTGGCAAACACGAATGCGAAAGAAATTTAGAGCTCATATCGCAATGGGTGAAAGATGGAAAAAGACGTCCTCGCCTCTACCCTTTACCCAAACATTTTCAAAAAGTAAAAGAATTTCAAAACACACCTTATATATGTATGGCTCCGGCGAGTGTTTGGTTTACCAAGCAGTTGGCCAAAGAAAAATGGATTGAACTCATCAAACAAATGCCGCAACACCAAATTTATTTGTTAGGTGCGCCAAGCGATGAAGCATTATGCAATGAAATCATCAATGCGTCGGAGCACGAAAAAATAGCATCACTTTGTGGAAAATTAAATTTACTTGAATCGGCAGCTTTGATGGAACAAGCACTAATGAATTATGTGAACGATTCTGCCCCAATGCATTTGGCTTCATCGATGAATGCCAACACCACAGCATTTTTTTGCTCAACAGTTAAAGAATTTGGCTTTTATCCTTTGGCCGATAACAGCACAGTTGCCGAAGTAGAAGAGAAATTAGCTTGCCGCCCTTGCGGCTTGCATGGTTTAAAGGCTTGTCCTAAAGGCCATTTCAACTGCGCTCACCACATTAATACAGAAAAATATTTGGTAAGGGTTTAGTGCAATCAAACAATCTTCTGCAACACTTCTTCGGGAGTAATTTGTTTGATCAAATCATCTAATTCTTTGTCGCTTGCGCCTTCGCGAGATTTACTAAGGTAAGAAGCATTCGCTCCTATGGGTTTCCATCTTCCAGGGTGAATGGGGCGACGTTCTGAATACAATCCGATAGCTTTTTTGTTCATGGCAGAAGCGATGTGTAACGGACCCGTACTAGCGGCTACCAAGGCATCACAAGTATTGATTAAGGTCATGAGCTCTTCTAAAGAAAGTTTACCGGTTAAATCAACAATACCCTTAACTTGAAACAAGGCGCTATGGGCTATCATTTCTTTTTCTTTAGCGGTACCAGTAACAATTACTTGAAATCCTTTATCTATAAGTAAACTGGCCAAAGAAGCAAAATGAGCAACACCCCACTCTACTGCGCTGCCTTGCGATTTAGGATGCAAAATCACTTTTGTTTTATTGATATCGAGCAAAGAATGAATTTCTTGAGGCAATGAAATACTAGATGAAAGCGAAAGAAAGGGAACAATTTCTTCAATACTTAAATCGGCTTTGATGTCTAAGGGAGTCAATAATTTAAAGTTCAATTGTGCTTCATGCAATTCACTTTTCTTTCTCGAAAAATTAACGGTTTTGTTGCAGGTAGTCCAATGGTAAAAGCGGTGACTCGTGCCAATCCTTATAGGGATTTGAGCTTTTCTCGCAGAATGAGCAATGTCTTTTCTAGGGAAAACATGCACTATCACATCTGCATTCACTTGCTTTAAAAATGAAGTTTGGTCTTCTCTGTTTAAGTCTTGAAATTCATCGTAGTTTAAAAATTCATCTACAAACTTACAGGCAGCAACAACGGCTTTTGTATAACTCTTGCCAAAAAAAACAATCTTAGTTTGAGGAAAACATTTTTTTAAATATCCCGCCAAAGGCAAAGTGAGTATCACATCTCCTATGCTGTCTGTTCTGCTAATTATTATTTTCTGGTAAGTCATTCTCTCTAAAATAATAAAATTCATTTAGGTTTGTAGAAAAAAAGTATGGCCCTAGTATTCGCCACCAACAATCATAACAAACTTAAAGAAGTCATAAGTAAGCTAAAGATAGATATTCTAGGCTTAGCCGATATTCAGTGCACCGAAGATATTGATGAAACAGGTAAAACCTTTGAGGAAAATGCACTCATTAAGGCCAAGTATGTTTTAGAAAAATACGGTTACGACTGCTTTGCCGACGATTCGGGTTTAGAGGTTGAAGCCTTAGGTGGCGCTCCGGGCGTATATTCTGCACGTTATGCTGGTGAGCATGGCAATGCAGAAGCCAATATGAATAAACTTTTAGAAAATCTTAAAGGAATTGACAATAGAAAGGCGCGTTTTGTAACTGTAATTTGTTTGATCAACAAAGAGAAAACAGTTTATTTTAGAGGTGAAATCAACGGTACTATAATTAATGAAAAAAGAGGAAGTGATGGATTTGGTTACGACCCAATTTTTGTTCCCGATGGATACAGTCGCACTTTTGCCGAGATGACTTTAGAGGAGAAAAATAAGATGAGTCATAGAGCTTTGGCAGTAGAGAAAATGGTGAATTACTTAAATGCTTAGTGTTTCGGACACTTTTTGCAAGCACTACCCTTTTTGTATTTTTTGCAGCACGACTTCTTTTTAAAATCGGCACCTCCTTCTAACAATTGAAGAAGAACACATGAACTAGGTTTTATTGGGTTAAATGTATTCATGAAGTATAAATTACTTCACAAATCTATGGGCAAATGTTTGGAGGTACAATACCTAAAAAATGGTATTCTTAAAATGCAAACGCATCAGGCACACTTCACAAAGTACACCTGATGCGCTCAAATAAAATATAATAGAATTAATCTTCTTCGAAGAAATCGTCATTCAATGGCTCAAAGTCTTCACCTAAGAAATCCTCATCATCTTCTTCAAAGGCTTTCTTTTTCAACTTAGTTTTTTCTTTCTTAGAAATCTCTTGACCAAGAGTTTTCTTTTTTACTGGTTTTTTTTCGAATTCTTTCTTTTTCATGGTTCAAGCGATAACAGTGTATTACCTATCAATCCAAATGATTTATTGTTATTCTTCAAATATAAGAGAGAGGAATATTATCTTCCAAATTTAAACGCAAAAAGTTTGTGATTTTCTTGCATTACAGTTTACTTTCCAAAATATTTATCCCCAAATTCTTTTCAATAAAATGCAAGTTTTTCATTTCATCTTTCGTTACCAAACTCAACGATAATCCGCTTTTCCCAGCACGAGCTGTTCTTCCACTACGATGGGTGTAATATTCAATTTGATCGGGCAATTGGTAATGCACTACATAAGCCAATCCGTCCACATCTATTCCTCTCGCAGCCAAGTCGGTAGCCACCAATATTTTTAATTTTTCGTTTTTAAATGCACGCATTACCTTTTCTCTGTCGCGTTGCTGCATATCGCCCTCAATAGCATCTGCCAATACATTCTTTGCTTGTAATTGTTTGGCTAAGGTTTGCGCCATTACTTTGGTTTTGCAAAATATCACTCCCCTATGGTCGCCTTGCGATTTTAAAAATTGCAACAACACATTCAGCTTATCATTAGAATCGCAAGTTTTGTAGAAATGATCGATATCACGATTAACAACACTTTCTTTGTCTACCTGCACTTTAAAAGCATCGTGCGCCATGTATTTATTAATGATTTCTAAAATCTCTTTTGGCATGGTTGCAGAAAACAACCAGGTGTGTCGTTTGCCTTTGGTATGTTTTAAAACGGTATCCAGCTCCTTTTTAAAACCCATGCTTAACATCTCATCGGCTTCATCCAACACGATGGTTTTCACATCTTCAATACTTAAGGCTTTACGATTTAATAAATCTATCAATCGTCCTGGCGTAGCCACAACGATATGTGTTGGACGATTCAATCGAGCTGTTTGAATTTCAATTTTCTCACCACCATACACCGCCTCTACAAATATTTTATGGTCGCAATATTTGGTGAATTTGAACAATTGCTTTGCAATTTGTTGTCCGAGCTCACGCGTTGGCGATAACACCAAAGCTTGAATTTTGGGCACTTTCGGATTAATCTTCATCAACAAAGGCAAGCCAAAGGCAGCAGTTTTACCTGTTCCTGTTTGCGCCTGACCGATAAAATCTGTTCCTTTCTCCAACAAGAAAGGAATTGTTTTTTCTTGTATGGGTGTTGGTTTATTGATGCTGAGTTCGTTTAATCCCTTGATTAAATCGCTGCTAATGCCTAATGTTTCAAATGTTGCCAAAGTGATGATGTGTTAATGAAGCGCGAAGATAAGTCAATTATCAGTACCAAAATCAAGCATTTAAGAAATGAGAAATTTTACTATATAGCGTGATTCAAAAAATCATCTATGAATAAATTACTTTTACTTGCTTTATCTAACGTTGTGCTTTTCTCTTGTTCTGAAGAGGAAAAAATTGTTAATCCCGACATTGTTATTAAAGGTAAAATCACCAATGCCGATGGAAATACGGCGTGGATAGAAACTTTTATAAACGAAAGAACTGAGGCTACCGTTGGCGCCAACGGAGAATTTGAAATCAAAATTGCCTTAACACAAGCTGCTTGTTTTGATTTGGTAAATGGTAAGGCAAGAACCTACTTATGTTTAGCGCCGGGCGATACTGTAAACGTAAGTTTCGATGCCAAAGACATTACAGGAACAGTGAAGTACGAAGGTAAAGACGCGACTTTCCCTAATTATTTGGCCGAGAAAAAAAGAACAATCAATCAATTGATGAGCGGCGAATACGATTCGTTGTATGTTTTAAATGCCGATACTTTTTTACTTACAGCAGAAACTTTGATTGCTAAATTGAAAACATCTTTCGATAACATTAAAGGAGATACCAATATTGATAAATCGATTTTAAGCTGGGAAGAAAGCGCTATTAATTTAGATAAAACAGCTTTGATTTTAGATTATCCTTACTATTCAAAATTGATGAAAGGAATTGATTCTGTGCCTGGTTTAGATAAAATTTTGGCTGCTACAAGCACTCTTTCTTTAGCTTAATCAAAAAGCTTACAATTAGAGAGTTATAGAAATTAATTAAACATTTACATTAACCTTAAATCTGAAGACGAATTGTTGGCCGAAACAACTTTAAAAGCAAATCCTGAAGGCAAAGAAAAAGCAAAATGGTTGGCTATTGAAAAGAACATCACCGACCCATCGGTTAAAGAATATTTGCAGTTCAACTTCATCAACAAAAACTCAGCATTGTCATTTGTGGCTGAAGAAAAAGCTAAGTTGAAAGCTTCTACAAAAGATACTGTTTATCAAAAGCAATTGAAGTAATACAATCATTACAACTCATAAAAAACCTTCATCAAACGATGAAGGTTTTTTTATTTCTTTTTGTCTTTATCATCCCTCTTCTTATTCTTCCACTGAAAAGACCTATTATATTTCTTAATGAAATTCTTTCCCTTTTTCTCGTGAAAAGCACCCTGAAAAGTAGGGTCATCTTTCTTGCGCAAATCATCTAATTCGCGCTCCATATCTTTTCTTTCAAACTCGATATCATCTCCAATAATCACTCCTTCTGGTAGAGGGAAACGAGGAATTTCCATTCTAATTCTCTTTTGAATTTTGGTGTAGTGATACAAATCGAGTTTGTTGGCAAAACTTATCGCCACACCTTTATTCATGGCTCTACCAGTTCTACCAATTCTATGAACGTAGTCATCGTAAATGATAGGCGCATCGAAATTAATAACATGCGTCACCATGGCCACATCTATACCTCGTGCGGTGATATCGGTGCTTACTAAAATTCTTATGTTTCCCTCTTTAAATTCGGCGATAGAGTTCAATCGAGTGTTTTGTCCTTTGTTGGCATGTAACACTTTTATAGTTCCAACATCCCTTCTTTCCAAGAATCTATAAACATTTTCGGCATTGGTTCTGGTTTTCACAAAAACGATTACGCGTGAAATATCTGCTTCATTTTTAAGCAAGAAGATCAACAAATTCAATTTGGTTTTGAAGTTCTTTGCCTCATACAAACGTTGCTCCACCAAACTAATGGGTGTTGCTTCCTGCTCTACCTCTATCTTCGTTGGAAACTCCAGAAAGTCGCCAGCCAATTTTTCAACCTTTGGATGAAAAGTAGCAGAAAACAAAAGCTTCTGCTTTTTCACAGGAATCACTTCTAGTATTCTGTTGAGTTGAGGAAGAAAACCCATGTCGAGCATCTTATCGGCCTCATCTAAAACCATTGTTTTTATTTGCTTCACCACCAACTCCCCTTTTAGGTAGATATCCATGAATCTACCTGGAGTGGCCACTATCATATCTACACCTTTGTTCATGGCTTCAATCTGACTCTTCATTCCCACTCCTCCATACAAAGACACCATTCTTAAATCGAGATTTTTGGCTAAAGCATTGAACTGTTCTTCAACCTGAACAGCCAATTCACGAGTGGGCACAACGATTAAAACACGAGGCTCACTACCTTGCGCATAACCCAACTTTCGTAAAAGGGGCAATAAATAAGCAGCTGTTTTACCCGTACCTGTGGGCGCAATGCCCAACACGTCTTGTCCCGATGTAATAACAGGTATACACTTCTTTTGAATGGGCGTAATTTCGGTAAAACCCAAATCATCTATTGCGGTAAGAATTTGCTTATTGAAATTATATTCTGCGAAAGGATTCAACTTTTTGATTTTGCGATTGTTGGCCAAAGATAGCATAAAACACTCGTGTTTAACAATAGTCAATAAAGTGCAGACTATGCTTCTTGCTGCCCTAATGATTACTCGCTTTTATTCCTTAGTTTTATTTTTTCAAAATTCGATACATGCAACACAAAATAATAGCCCAACAAAACCATCTCAGCGAAAAACAAGTTTCCTCTGTTATTCAATTGCTAGAAGGTGGCGCTACCATCCCCTTCATCGCCCGCTACCGTAAAGAATCTACAGGAAGTTTAGATGAAGTGAAAATTGCAGAAATTAAGAGTCAGTACGATGCCTCCATCGAATTGGAAAAAAGAAGAGCAAGTATCATCAAAACCATAGAACAACAAGGTCAGCTGACGCCCGAATTACAAGCAAAATTAAACAGCGTTTCAAATGCACAAGCTTTAGAAGATCTTTATCTTCCCTACAAACAAAAAAGAAAAACACGTGCTGCAGCAGCGATAGAAAAAGGATTGGAACCATTAGCGAAAATCATCTTTGCGCAAAACGGAGCGAACATCGATAGATACTCAGAAGAAGAATTAGCTGGCGCACGAGATATCATCGCCGAATGGGTGAACGAAAATCTTAGTGTTAGAAATACCATTCGCCGCACTTTCGAACGCGAAGCCATTTTATACGCCAAAGTGAAAAAAGGCAAAGAAGCCGATGCTATAAAATACCGCGACTACTTTTTCTTTAGAGAAGAATTGAAAAAAATTCCTTCGCATAGATTGTTGGCAATAAAACGCGGACAAGAAGAAGGTTTCCTCAAAGCGTACATCGCCATCAACAACGAAGTTGCCGTTGAATCTATTAACCGCCAATTGGTGAAAGGAAATGGCGCAGCACAAAAACAAGTGGTAATGGCCATTGCCGATGCCTACGAAAGATTGTTGGTGCCTAGCATGGAAACCGAATTTGAAAATCTATCGAAAGAAAAAGCAGATAAAGAAGCCATCAATATATTCACCACCAATTTGCGACAATTGCTGTTGAGTGCGCCTCTCGGACAAAAACGCATCTTAGCCATCGACCCCGGATTTCGCACTGGATGCAAAACAGTGGTGTTAAATGAACTCGGCGATTTACAAGAAGAAACAGTTTTGTATCCGCTACAAAAGCAATTTGAAACACAACAAAGCTTAAAGTATTTATTAAGCACACACAAAGTTGAAGCTGTTGCTATTGGTAACGGAACAGGAGGCAGAGAAACAGAAACTTTTGTAAGAGATTTCATCAAGAACAATCCCGAATTTAAGGCCATTCAAATTCACATGGTTTCAGAACAAGGAGCATCTATTTACTCTGCCTCTGAAATTGCGCGCGAAGAATTTCCCGATAAAGACATTACAGTGCGCGGCGCTGTTTCAATTGGCCGAAGATTGAAAGATCCTTTGACTGAATTGGTGAAGATTGACCCAAAATCCATAGGCGTTGGACAATACCAGCACGATGTAAATCAAAAACTTTTGAAAGAAAGTTTAGACCAAACTGTGATTTCCTGCGTGAATCAAGTGGGTGTAGAACTCAACACAGCGAGCAAACATTTGTTGAGTTATGTATCGGGATTAGGCCCCGCATTGGCGCAAAACATCATCGATTACAGAAAAGAAAACGGAAAATTCACCTCCCGAAATCAACTTAAAAAAGTAGCACGCTTAGGTGAAAAAGCATTTGAACAAGCAGCAGGATTCTTGCGCATTCATGGCGCTAAAAATCCGCTCGACAATTCTGCAGTTCATCCCGAAACTTACACCATTGTTGAACAAATGGCTAAAGATTTAAATGTGAGCATAGCCGAATTGATGAGTAATCCTTCCCTACATTCTAAAATAGATTTATCGAAATACGTAAACGCTCAAATTGGATTACCAACGTTAACCGATATCATCACCGAACTCGCCAAACCTGGCCGCGACCCACGCGAACAACTCGAAGCATTTTCTTTTGGCGATGTAAACAGCATCGACGATTTAACAGAAGGAATGATACTCCCAGGCATCGTCACCAACATCACAGCATTCGGTTGTTTTGTTGATATTGGCGTTCACCAAGATGGCTTGGTGCACATCTCTCAAATGACAGATAGATTCATCAAAGACCCCAACGAAGTGGTAAAACTCAATCAAAAAGTGAGTGTGAAAGTGACTCAGTTGGATAAAGAAAGAAAAAGAATTGGGTTAAGTATGAAGGGAGTTTAGCAAGCCCTGTGGCGCCCGTTTCCAAACGGGTGACTTGCTTACTTCAGCAATTGTATTGGCTTTTTAAATTCGGAAAATATACTTCGCTTAGCGCGCATTTTGCCTCACTCATACAAATAACAAAAACGATTATTTTGGTGAATCTGTTTTTCTGATTTGCTATAGAAACTCTGTATCTGTTCTTTATTCATTTTATAAATTTCACAATGCAACTTCACTAAAGGAATTTCTAACCTATCATATCCAAACCCCTCACCTTCACCTCCCATATATAACACCAATTTGTTTTTTGTAATACCATAAAGAAGCGTTGCTCCACCTCCACCTCCACCTCCATAATAATAAGCTTTGCTTCCGTAATCTTCACTTGCATCTTCTTTATAAAATTTCTTCACAAATGGATGCAATTTATTTACATCTAAAAAGGGAATAGGGAAAACAAATTCTGCACTTCCTGGATCAATACAAATTGAATTATATTCTTACTCGTTATGAGAAAGACGACCTTTAAATTCAAAACAAATAAGGCTATCTGAATCGAATAATATTTTATATTTCACTTTATGACCTTTAGAAAATTCCTTTAATACTCGATTAACCTTTTGCAAACAAGAATCCGGAGCATTAGAAACCAATACCGGATAATGATATTTCCAACCATTGCTATCGACGGTTACAGAATCAATAATTTGGTAAGTGCCTGCGGAAGAATATAAAAGGTTGGTTAGAAACAAAGTTGCTAGGAAAATATATTTCTTTATAAAACCACTGTTAGCTTATTCCCTTTTAAATTACATGTAGGACAATAGTTCCTTCGGGGTACCCATCAAATCTTCACATCTTCAACACCACAAATTCCACCCTTCTGTTCGCTGCTCTTCCCTCTTCAGTCGTATTTGGTGCTTTAGGTTTTGTTTCGCCATAACCTTCCGATTGTATGCGCGCTGCAACTATGCCTTTGGCAATTAAATACTCCATACAGGCCTTGGCTCTGTTTTTAGAAAGTTCTAAGTTTTTCGCATCGTCTCCCACGTTATCGGTGTGACCGTGAATGGCCATATAAATCTTAGGGTTTTCAATTAAGAATTCATACAATTGATCTAACACCAATTTAGATGCGCGCGTTAGTTCGTAAGAGTCATTGCCAAACACGATGTCGTTCAAGCGAATGGGTTTCTTCACCTCCAATGCTTCAACAGTGATAGCTGCTTTGCTGCCGCGAATGGTTTTAGATCCATCTATTTCTTTGGCGTTCAACTCTACCACTTTACTTGAGAAAGATTTCTTTTCTGTTTTCGCGGTGATGACGTATTGTCCGTCGGGAGCATTCACTTCCTCCACCTCTTTTTTCACGATTTTTTCTTCGCCATTTTGAACCACTTTTTTGTGGTCAACAGGAATTACTACCTCCACACCTTTGATAGAATCTTTCTTCTCGCCTGGTTTTAAAATTTGTTCTTTACCATTGATTTTCTCAACGTGTGAACCAAAGTCGGCTTCTACTTCTTTACCTTCTACTTTAAGCGTTACTTTACGCTCTTCGTTTTTGTTTCTTTGTGGGTCGGGAACGGTTAGCACGGCCACATATTCACCTGTTTTTTTATCTACAGTAGCTTCTGTTACTTCGCCAGTTTTAGCATTCTTAATTTCTACTTTTCCGTTTTGTAAAGGAGCACCTTTTTCATCTTTCAACACCCCTTTCATCATCACCACTTTTTCTGGTCGGGCTTGCTCATACAAAGGAAAATGAATAATTTGCAAAGCACCGTTGGGTCCGTTTTGTAGGCCCGAAGACATGAAACCATATTTACCATCTAAGCTCACAATAAATCCATGTTCATCGGCTGGAGTGTTTATAGGCGTTCCTAAGTTTGCAGGTTTCATCCAATTGCCGTAATCATCCATTCTGGTGTAGAATAAATCGTAACCACCTAAGCCAGGGTGACCATTAGAACTGAAATACAATGTCTTGCTATCGGTATGCAAGAAAGGAGTTTTTTCGTGGCCTTTGGTATTGATAACGTCGCCTAAATTTTTAGGTGCCGACCACCCATTTCCAACTTTAGTAATCATAAACAAATCCATTCCGTATTTGTTTTGTCCCATTCCATCTACCGAGTACATCGATGAATTACGAGCACTGGCAAAGATGATCATTTTACCATCTGATGAAATTGTTGGCTGACCTTCCCAAGTTGGATTGCCATCTTCATCGTTCACCGAACGAAGCGGGCGAAAAGGAGCCCATTTACCATCTACTAAATCGGTATAATAAATACCAGTATTCTTAATTTTTGTGTTTTGAAAAGGCACCAATAAATTCACGGTAACATACATTCTTTTGTTGTCGGGAGTAACACAAATACCACCATTCCCTAAAATTTCACCACCATCTAAAGTCCCAGCGAAATCGTTAAAAGGAAGCGGCATAGGCATACCTGTACTAAAAGAATCTACCCATAGTTTTGAGGCCATAGTGAAATACTCTTTTTTGTCGTTACCCGGTCCGGCAGGCTCCATAGGGTTAGGTGTTCCCGACATCTGTCTCACCAAATACAACTGCTCGTTATCGGGAGAAAGAGCAGGTAAATATTCGTTATCGTTGGTGTTTACCCCTTTCACGGGAGCAGGGTCGTAAGGAACAGGATTCTTTAAAATTTTATCGATGGCCACACATTCTTTATGCAACCTTTTGGCTACCGCTTCATTATTGTCGGTAGTGTTCCATTCATCATCTAAATAGGCTTTAAAAAGCGGAGCAGCTTCAGAATATTTTCCTTCCATGTGGTAAATAACACCGAGGTAGTATGAACCTAGGTGACCGCTAAAGGCCGGACAAACTCCATTCAATTTTATGAAATAATCTTTGGCTCTACCTACGAACAATTCCTTTTTAGAATTGTCGGCATTCATCGCCACATTCGCTTTACCTGGTTCAGGAAAAGCCAACTCGAAATAATGTTTGGCTAAGAAATAATAAGGCTCGGGCATTTGCGGGTCGAGGTCGTTCACTTCTTTTAAAAGCTTCACCCCTTCCAACTTATCTTTTATATAAGTAGCGCTGGCTGCCTCGTATTTTTTTCGTGTTTTTTTAGGCGCTTTGTATTCGCAATTTCCATCGAGTGCTTCTTGTTTTTGCCCACACAAATTCACCGATACCAACACCAACGCTATAAACCCTATTCTTCTCATACTAGTTCTTAAAACTTAATTCCTTTCAATGCATTTTTTGCTTTGTTCTCAGCATCTTTCTTCAACTTATCGGCCTCGGCTTTTGCTTTGTCTTCAGCGATTTTCTTTTGTTTGTCGGCTTCAGCTTGAGCTTGCGCCTTCAACTCATCAGCTTTTTTTCTAGCCTCTTCTTCGGCTTGTTGTTTTAATTTTTCGGCCTCTTCTTTGGCTTTGTCAACAAGAACATCTTTCACTTGATCTTTAACCGACTGACCAGCATCACCACTTGTTCCTTTAGGATAAACGGCAAATTTCGGATCGGTTACATTTCCAGTTATTTTAACATCTAAATCGATGAACTGAGGAAGTTGCATGTTGGCACCCACTTTTTGGTTCAATGCTCCCATCAATTGAGCCGCTTGAGCGTTAGCTGCCCCGCCAAACTCATCGCGGTTAATGCTAGTAGCCATGGTGTAATCCATTTTACCATCTAATGAATTCCAACCGCTCACTTTAGCTTTCGATTTGCTCAACTTTAGATCGAAAGGTTGAACATTCAATTTTCCTTTCACTATGGTGAAATAGATTTTTAAATCTTTCAATTCTAAATTATTGAACTTATCGTTTTTCACTGCGGTAGCTAAACCTTTAGTGAATTTAGATTCTTTCACTTTAGCCTCTTGAATGAACAAATTCCCTTTACCATCGATGCTGTTGTAATCTACATCCATGTTTGGAGTGAAGTTATTTTTCACTTCTAAGCTCAAGTTCAATTTACCTTCGGTATTCTCGCAAATAGGCGCTAATTTCTTAATGGTATTGAAGTTGGCGTATGCCTTAGGAATATCTAAATTCTTCACTTCAAACTGCAAATCGGCGTAAGGCTTTTTGATATCTAGAGCGTGGTACTGTCCCGACAGTTTGAAATCGGCATCCAACAATTTGAAGCCATTGTTCACAAATTTCAACACCCCATCTTTCATGATTAATTGTCCGCCAAAATTGGTGATATCATATGTATCGTACTTAATTCTCTTCAAGTCGGAAGTCAGCACAAAATCAATATTCTTAGGAATCTCCACTGCACCAGAAGCAGTATCAGCAGCTGCAGTTGTTGTAGCTGCAGCAGCAGTATCTGCAGGGTCATTACTCATAAACTGATTCACATCGAAAAAGGTTGAAGAGATAGCAAAATTTCCTTTTAATGTTTCGTCTCTTAAATAGTAAGCCAGGTAGTTTTCAATTTTACCGTTCATGCTTAAATCGCTATTGCCAATTTTACTTTCGAAAGTGCTTAAATCTAAAAACTGAGGAGAGAAAGCCAATACCGCTTTGGTAATTAACACATCGGGCATACCTTCCGATTTGTATTTAATATCGCTTAACTCTAAAGTACCATGCGCATCAAACTTGTCGTATTCTTCTCTTTCAATGGCAGAATATCTACCGTTTAAACCAATGGCAGCATTCACTGTTCCATGATATTCTTCACCCTTTTCTAAAGGCATTACTTCGCCTATCACATCTAACTTCAACATGGCTTTAATATTCCCTTTGATAGCAGCATCACTCTCAGGTGTTTTAATATGCATGTCCATATCAATTGGATATTCGCCCAATTCGGCGTGTAATTTATTCAAGTCGATTACGGTATGATCAAAAATACCATCGGGATTGTTAATCGCTAAATCGATATTGATGTTGTTCACCGCTTTAGGCACCGATGGGTAGCGGAAAGAAGAATTGATAACTTTAAGATTGAAGCCAAAAGCTGGCATCAATGAATCGGTAAACATACCTTTAAGGTGACCATTCATTTCGAATTTACCTGTTGTTTTCACATCTTTAATATCCTCACGATAAACTGCAGGAATCATGGTAAACAAATCTTTGAAGTCGGTGCGTTTAGCATTGAATTTCAAGTCCATACCAAAACCTTCATCAGGCATAGAGAACCAACCATCTAAGCCCAAAGCCACGTTGTTCAAATTGAATTCGTTGTTTTTGAAAGTAAATTTCCAAGTCGCCAAATCCATAATTAAATCGGCAGTGATATTGGTTTTCGCTTTTTTGATGTAGCTCACGCCATCAAACTCAACCGTTAAAGCGTCCATATCGGTTTTAGTCGACATGATATGCTGATCGCCATCCAACAAATAAGTACCCGAGTGGTTCATGTTGGTAAGTTCCATTCTATAAGGAATAGAAGGATCGTCGTAAACGATGCGTGCATTATTTAGTGCATATTTCTCGAACACCATCGCGAAAGGATCGCCAGCTTCTTCAGGCGCTTCAGGTTCTGGAGTTGCAGCAGTATCGGGCAACATAATATCTGTAAGCGTAAAGTTTTTTCCGTCTTTGGTCCATAAGGCATTCAATACCATTCCATCGGCTTCAAAAGAAGTCACCTTGTATTTTTTTCCATCGAGCACCGAATTGATATCCAATTCTAAATTCAACTCGTCAACATAAACGATGGTATCTTTATCGAAAGCACCCTTGCCAATTACCGATACCTTTTCGATATCTAATTTGAAGTTGGGAAAAGTAGAAAAAATAGAAATATCGAAATCGCCAAAATCAACTTTTGCGTTTAGATTTTCATTGGCTACTTCTTTTACTTTAGCAACAATTTCATCTTTGAAGAAAAAAGGAATAGCCGCCACAGCAGCTACCAAAACAACAATCAGAATAAGGAATCCGATAAGAATTTTCTTTACCATAAAATTAAATTTTGTTAGATTTTGCTCTTAAAAAATGATCAACTAAAACCAAGGCCGCCATTGCTTCAACGATAGGTACAGCGCGCGGAAGCACACAAGGATCATGCCTTCCTTTACCACTTACTGTGGATTCATTCCCTTCTTTATCGATAGAAGATTGATCGCGCATAATAGTAGCTACCGGCTTGAAAGCTACATTGAAATAAATATCTTCTCCGTTTGAAATTCCACCTTGAATACCACCCGAATGGTTGGTTTTGGTTTTCACTTTACCGTTTTCGGTGTAGAAGGCATCGTTGTGCTGACTCCCTCTTAACACCAAACCGTTGAAGCCCGAACCATATTCGAAACCTTTCACGGCGTTGATGCTTAACATCGCTTTACCTAAATCGGCATGCAATTTATCGAACACAGGTTCGCCCAATCCAACAGGAGTTCCTTGCACCACGCAAGTCACCACTCCGCCAATGGTATCGCCTTCTTTACGAATAGAATCAATAAGTTCAATCATTTGCTCGGCCATTTGTTCATCGGGACAACGAACGATATTGTTCTCGGTTTTATTGAGGTCGAGTTGAGAATAATTTTTATCGAGTTTTAACGGCCCCACTTGCGACACATAAGCAGTAATATTCACGCCTAATTTCTTCAGCATCAATTTAGCAATAGCACCAGCCACCACTCTCGACACTGTTTCTCTAGCTGAAGATCTTCCTCCGCCTCTATGGTCGCGGTTTCCATATTTCTCTGTGTAAGTGAAATCGGCGTGCGACGGACGGAAAGAATCTTTAATATGATCGTAATCTTTCGATTTCTGATTGTCGTTCTTGATCACAAAACCAATAGGAACACCCGTAGATTTACCTTCAAAAATTCCCGAGAGGAACTCCACTTCATCGGGTTCCTTGCGCTGAGTAACAATTTTCGATTGTCCGGGTTTTCTTCTATCCAATTCACTCTGAATAAAAGCCAAGTCGATTTCTAGTCCGGCAGGGCATCCGTCAATAATACCACCCAACGCAACGCCATGCGATTCGCCAAAAGTGGTTACCCTAAAAATTTCTCCAAAAGTATTTGCTGCCATAGGGCGTGAAAATTACTAATTAATTCTTAAAATTGTATTAAATTCAAGTGCTGAAAAGCGGATAAAATTACTCTTATGAAATCAATCGTAGCCATCACCTCCATTTTAATACTAACAGCATGTGGTTCATCAGAACCTGATTTCAAAACTGGATACATAGATATCAACCATATTTATGATAAGATGGAGATGAGTATTCAATACAACCAAAAGCTGGCTGAGTTGGAGCAAAAAAAGCGTCCGGAATTGAATCAAATCCTCAATCAAATTGAATCTATCAACGTTGAAATAAAAAACAGTAAAATCACCGAAGACGATTATTTAGATGAGTTAAAAGCAAAAAAGAACGCGCTTTACCACAAGAAAAATACTATCGAGCAAATGATTAGAGATTCATCTGATTTGTACACCAAATTGGTGAATGATAAAATCAATGCAAAAGTAGCCGAATACGGTAAAGAGCATGGTTTTAAATACATCTTCAATCCAAGAGGAAACAACGGTTTTATGTATGGCGATTCAACATTGAATTTAACGCATGACGTGTTGGAGTATATTAATAAGAAGTAAGCGATACAGCTATAAATGCTACTTCCCTCCCGCTATCAACCTCACCATCTTCTCTTTCACCAAATACTTTTGCGCCAATAACTGTAATTCATCTGCGCTAATGGTTTTAATCGTGTCGATGTATTTTTGGTAATAATCGTAGCCTAACTTGAATTGATGAATTCCCCAAAAGCGGTCGCTTAGTTCAAACGGACCGTCGAGATTTTTTAAGAATTTACCCAACATGTAAGTGCGCACTTTTTCCAATTCATCTTTTGGAATTAATTCTGTGCGCAATTTATCCATCTCGTTGAAAATTTCAACCATGGCTTTTTCGGCAATATCGCCTTTCACTTCGGTAGAAACAATTAAGCAAGAAGCCACCGCCATCGATTCTATGTAAGAAGATATGCCGTAAGTCCAGCCCTTGTCTTCACGAATATTGTTCATCAAGCGTGAACCGAAATAACCACCAAAAATGGTATTCAATACTAACAAACCAAAGAAATCATCGCTGCCTTTTAATGGTAAATGTGTTGCCACTTTTATAGAACTTTGCATCGCGTCTTTCTTCTCTACAAAGTGATCTCCTGCTTGAATTTCAAATGACGTATCGTAAGCAGTGAAATTCTTTTTCTCAATAGAAATGCTTCCCAATGAATCATTCAATTGTTTAATTTCTTTGTCGCCAATTTTACCCGAAAGTGTTATTTGCGCTGCCGACAAATTGTAGTATTCGTAGAAAGAAACAATATCTTCTCGCGTTATTTTATTGAAATCTTCTTCGGTAGAAATTCGTCCGTATGGATGACCTTTAAACAACAATTCATTTAGTTTTTTCTGCGCGATGTACGATACTTTTTCAATATCAACCATATAAGCAGAACGCTGATTCTTAATCAAAGTATCTAACTCGTTTTGAGGAAAAGTAGGATTCAACAACACGTCTTTTAGCACCTCCAAACCTTTATCCAAATACTTGTTTAATATATGTAAAGTGATGGTAGAAAAATCTTTGGCGTAATCTACATTTAAGTAACCACCATAGAAATCAATCTCTTCGGAAATCTCCGCAGAAGTACGATTGGTGGTTCCTTCTATCAGCATGTGATTGGTTAGAAAAGCCTGAAATGGCTTATGCTGACGAATTATACCTGCATCGAAATAAATTTCTAATCGCACAATTTCTTGCGTACCTGCATTGATGCAATACACGGGTATTCCATTTTGTAATATTACCTTTTCGGCTTCTTGAATTTTTATCTCAAAAGTGTTGCTTACTGCAGGTATTGGAAGTGTGGTAGTTTCAGACATTCGTGTAATTTAAACAAGTACAATTTTCTTTTCTTAGTAATTCTTTAGCCAAACGTATGACATCATTTGGTGTAACTGAACTGTATTTTTCTTGCTGTTGATTCATCAATTTAGCATCTTCCAACAAATCGAAAAAAGCCAAATTTTGTGCTTTATTCAACACATTCATTTCTTGGTAAACCATGCTCGTTTCCGATTTGTTTACCACTTTTTTCAATTCATTTTCTGTTACCCCTTGGGCCAATAAAACATCGAGTTCCTTTTGTAAAGCCTCCTTCGCCAGATCCATATCCACATCGTCGGAAAGCATGGCGTGTATTACAAATAAACCTGGGTCATTGCTTCCCAACACATAAGTGCTTAGCTCAGCAAAAAGCGGATTCTCTTTCACTAATTTTTGATACAAACGAGAGGATGTGCCTCGTGCTAGAATATCCGACAATAAATCAACGGCATAAAAATCATCGTGATTTCTTTGGGCCATGTGGTAAACTTGGTAAAACGATTTAACAGGGACTTTCAACTCAGAACTCACTTCTCTATATTCTGTTTGTTTTGGTTCCTGACTGTAATTTTGACGCTTGATTTCTCCGGAAGGAATTCCGCCAAAATATTTCTCTGCTAGAGCGAAAATTTTCTCTTCCTCAACATCGCCAGCAAAAACCAACGAAGCATTGTTGGGCAAATAGTAACGATAGAAAAAATCTTTTACATCTTGTAATTCGGCCTTCTCTATATGTTCAATTTTCTCTCCGATGGTTGCCCATTTGTAAGGGTGTACTTTGTAGGCAACCGGACGAAGCTTCAACCACGTATCGCCATAAGGCTGATTTAAATAACGTTGCTTAAACTCTTCAATCACTACGTTTTTTTGAACATCTAAACTCTTTTGCGTGAAAGCCAAACCGCGCATTCTATCGGCCTCTAACCAAAAAGCCATTTCTAAATTGTCTTTCGGAAAAGACAAGTAGTAGTTGGTGTAATCGTTGGTGGTAAAAGCATTGCTATCTCCGCCCATGTTTTGAACATACACATCAAAATCGGGAACCGCTGGCGTGCCACCAAACATCAAATGTTCGAAAAGATGCGCAAAACCAGTCATCGATGGATCTTCATCCTTCGCCCCCACGTTGTAGAATATATTTAAAGC
>JBMTCG010000038.1:0-23364 GCA_049430665.1 Flavobacteriales bacterium
ATGAACCCATGCAGCACTCCGCGGTTGCGAAATTTACTTGCTTGTGGAGATCCAGTCTTCCAATTCTTTTCTAAACTCATGTGCTGTTAAATCAAATTTTGTGGGTACAATAGAGATATATCCATTTTTTAAAGCCTCTTCATCTGTGTCGGCACCTTGGTCGAGATTAACAAATTGTCCGGTTAACCAATAATACGAATTGTTAAAAGGGTCTTTGCGTTCATCAAAATTTTCATCCCAATACGCATTGGCTTGTCGGCACACCTTTAAACCTTGTATTTCAACTTTAGGTAAGTTTGGAATATTCACATTCAAACACATTCCTTTGGGCAATCCTTTTTCTAAAACTTTATTGGCAAGCAATTGCACATATTCTTTATAGGGAGAAAAATCAGCATCGATGTTGTGTGTGCATAATGAAAAACCAATGGAAGGAATTCCTTCAATGGCGCCTTCGATGGCTGCCGACATTGTTCCTGAATAAATGACATTGATAGAAGAATTAGAACCGTGATTGATGCCCGACACCAACAAATCTATTTTTCTGTTGGGCGACACCACCTTTACGCCAAACTTCACGCAATCTACCGGAGTGCCCGAACAACTGTATTGTAAGAATCCTTCTTCTTTGCGCATTTCAAGCAATCGCAAAGTAGAATTAATGGTGATGGCGTGCCCCATACCGCTCATGCCTTTATCGGGAGCCACTACAATCACATCGCCTATTTCGCGCATAAATTCAACTAAAGCGCGTATACCTCGTGAGGTAACTCCATCATCATTGGTAACTAAAATCAATGGTTTTTGCTTCATGCTACTAAAATATAAACTTCTAAGGCTAACATTAAACTTAAGTCTTTAATCTTTGAACTATGGTATGTTAGTTGCGCTGTTGAAAAGTACTGCGCAATGAAAAAGAAAGGCATTGCGTTTAGCATTACATTTACTAAAAATCAATTTACATGAAAAGAATTATTTTCTCTGCTCTTGCCTTAGCCATTAGCTTTCAAAGCTTTGCTCAAGATGAAAAAGCCATCACCGCCAACATTAAAAAAGTAACTGTTTTTCTTCAGGGCGCACAAGTTACGCATGAAGGAAGCACTACATTATCAAAAGGTAAACAAATTGTTAAGCTGGGTGATTTGTCGCCATATATTCAAGCCAACTCGGTAACAGTAAAAACAAAAGGGGTGACTTTAATCAATGTGATTCATCAAACCAACTATGTGCAAGAAGCTTCGGCGCCAAAAAGATTAATCGCTTTAGAAGATTCTATTGAATTGGTGAATGATCAATTGGCTTTATCGAATGCAAAAGTGCAAGTATTGGAAGAAGAAAAATCGATGGTATTGGCCAATAAAGCGATTAAGGGACAAGAGGTTTTAGATATTGCCGACCTGCAAGAAATGGCGAAATTCTATCGCGATCATTTAAGTGAATTGGCAGAAAAAATTCAAGAAGGGAAATTAAAAACAAGAGGAATTCAAAATACTTTAAACCGATTAATCAACGAGAAAAACACATTGGGTTATAACCATGGAAAACAAACAGGTGAAATTTTAATGGAGGTTTATGCAAATGGCGGAGCGGCCGCTTTTGAAATCTCTTACTACACCTCCAATGCTACTTGGTTTCCTACTTACGACATAAGAGCAAAAGATATTAATAGTCCGGTGGTGTTAGATTACAAAGCAAATATTCAACAAAATACGGGTAGTGATTGGAAAGATGTGGAATTGACTTTATCTACAGGGAATCCTAGTGTGAGCGGACAAGCGCCAACGATTGAAAAATGGAATATTTCGTTTTATCGTGAATCGCTAAGGAAATTAAATGACAAAATGATGAAATCTAAAGCTCGTTTAAATGCTCCTTCATGGGATTCTGATGGAACTTCTGAAGTTAAATAATTAGAAGGTGTGGCTCTAGGAAAATACTCAAATGCTGCCCCCATCGCCAACTACCAAGAAGCAACCACCACTACTCAATACATCATCTCCACGCCCTACTCTATTTTATCAAACAGCAAAAACCACAAGGTAGATATTGCTCAACATGAAGTAGCTGCTACTTACCAATACAAAGCAGTTCCTAAAATAGACCCTACTGCTTTCTTGGTAGCGCAAATCACCAACTGGGAGAAATTTAATTTGCTGGCGGGTGAAGCCAACATCTTTTTTGAAGATGCCTTTGTAGGTAATTCTTTTATCGACCCAGCAACAGCAAATGATACTATGGACATCTCTTTAGGTCGCGACAAAAACATTGTAATTAGCAGAACTAAAGTTGGTGAAGAATCGAAAAAAATGATTTTGGGTAGCGACAAATCGGTTGAATACACTTGGGAAATTAAAGTAAAAAACAATAAAGCGAAAGCCGTTACCATTAAAATTAAAGATCAAATTCCGGTTTCTACCAATGGAGATATTGAAGTAAGTTCTGAAGTGAAAGAAGGAATTTTAGACAAAGAAACGGGCATCATCACCAATGAGTTTACAGTAAATCCATCGGAAGAAAAAGTATTTAGATTTACGTATAAAGTGAAATATCCTAAGAAGTACAATGTGATATTAGAGTAAGATTTTGGTAGAGACGGTAAAACTTCCGTCTCTACTTTTTTACCGTTTCTGCAAATAATTTAAGATGAGCGTAAATGCTCACTTTCCAGTACTGCCAATTGTGATCTCCGGGCGAAGTAAAATAATCATGCTTAATGCCCAATTCATTTAACTTTTCATTGAAACGCTCATTGTCTTTATAAAAGAAATCTTCGGTTCCGCAATCCAACACCAATTTAAATTTAAGCGAGTCTTTCTTCACACTATCAATCATATAATAAGGTGAGTTTGAAATGTAATATTTTTCATTTTGCACAGCATCACCAAAAATTGATTTGAGTCCCCAATTTTTAGGGTAAGGTTTAATATCTATACATGAACTAGAACCGCCAACATAAGCAAACAAATCAGGATGCTTGAACGCCAAATACAAAGAACCAAATCCGCCCATACTTAATCCGACTACACCACGCTGTTTGCTTGATTTACCAACTTTATAATGCGTATTTATATAAGGAATCAAATCCTTCACCATATAATCCTCATACCTCAAACTATCACGCACAAAACTATTTACATACCAGCCCACTTCGCCATTCACACAAACAACCATTATTTTTAAACAATCAACTACCTTACGCAGTTCGCTTAAACCTTGCAAGTAGCTATTTTGATCACCTCCATAGCCATGTAATAAATATAGCACAGCACAAGAATCTAAATCATTATAATTGGAAGGAAGTAAAACATTAAATCTCATCGACTTATTAAGCGCCTTACTAAAGATAGATGTATCTTGCACAAGAGCTTGAGAACAAGTGGTATCTGGATTTAATGCTTTAGAAGGAAAAGCTACTGCTTGGGAGCCACATGAGTTGAATACAAGTGAAGCAGCAACAAAAAATAAAAAGGCTATAATCTCTTTTTTGTAGGAGAGAGAACTCAACTTCTTAACCATAGATCAGCATTATTAAAATCGGTAAAAACTCGCACAGGACAATTCGTACTCTTAAATTTTAACATAAAATTAATTAGTCCGCACTTGAATTCAGAACTCATGAAAATTGCCATTTTTGAAACAGATGAAAGGTTATCTGCTGTGAGTAAATTGAGCACTGATGTCGCAGAATAATTATCTACAGAGGAAATATTCACCAACATAGGCAAGCGTTTATCTAAGCTTAGCTGACGAACTGCATGCGCTTGTTCTAAAATATAAACTGGTTTAAAACCCGAACGAGTTTTAAAATTATTGATAATCAATCCTGCTTCATTAATTTCTATGGCTCCTGTTGTGATTTTTACCACGAATATTACTTTATAAAAAGCAAGATAGCTTTTTTTTAGAAGAATTAAGTCTTAAAACTTAATTTTCAATTAGCATTATTTCCGTGTAATATCTTCTTGTATATTCAAGTATGGTTTCCTTAATATCGCTGTTAACCTGAATTTTATTATCATGTATTACCCAACATGTTTCGGCTACATTTTCAATTAAAGCCAAATCATGAGAACTAAACAAAATGATTTTTCCTTCTTCTTTAGCGAACCATCTAAGAATTTCAGCAATTTCCTTTTGATTTGAAATATCTAAAAAAACAGAAGGCTCATCTAATAAACAAATTGGCGCATCTTTCATAAACATCGCAGCAATTTCCACCTTTTTTTTCTGTCCTTCACTTAAGGAATGGTAAGGCATTTCTAAAAAAGGATGAAGCTTCATTAAATCGGTAATTTTAGTCATTACCTCTAGTGTTTTTTTACTCTTTAGTACATCTTCATTATTTACTGCCGCTGCAGAATAACTCAACAATTCATACACTTTTAAACTCTCCTCCAACGCTCTTCTAGCTGGAAGCCACGAGAATATTTTCTGACGGCTACTGAAAGAAAAATCGCGCATACTTATGCCATTCCATAGCAAATCGCCCCCCAACAAAGGAGTTGTATCCATTAAGGTTTTAAACAAAGTAGTTTTTCCCGAACCGTTTAAGCCCAACAAAGCAATAATTTGTCCGGAACGCAAATCGAAATCAAAGCCACTTACCAAAGATTTCTCTCCGTAACCTAAAGTAATATCTGTACCTTTTAAATGGTTCATAATCCTTTATATCTTGATTTAAAAACCATGATTATTATAATTGGAATACCGAACAACGAAGTTACCGAATTGACTGGCAAACTGTGCGTTGACCATGGCATTGAAGAAATTAAATCGCACAAAACCGCTACCACCGAACCCAATACTATAGATCCTAATAGCAAGTATTTATGATTGGTAATTTTTAGCACAAACCTTAATAAATTAGGAATAGCTATACCAATAAAAGCTATTGGCCCGCAGTACGCTGTTACGAATGAAGTAATCACTCCAGCAATCACTAGAAGTAAAAACACCAATCTTTTTTTCTTCTTAGGTGCTATTTCCTGAAGCTCACCAATCAAATACTGATTCATTAAATTTCTTTTGCTGTAAACCACCAAGTAAGCCACTATTAGCAAAGAAAACATGATTATGATTTGCGTGTAAGTCATTCTAGCAAAACTGCCCATGCCCCAAAGTGTATACTCCTTTAGCGCTTCATTGTCGCTTACATAAATTAAAATGTCTACCACCGCACCAGCCAAATAAGAAATAAGCATGCCCACAATAAGCACTGAGACATTATCTTTAAATCGATTGGCTACGGTAAACAAAAGAAACAGTATACCCAAAGCAAATGCCAGTGCAGCCAGTACTTTAGACGACGAATCATTATCGAGCAAAGTGCTGTAGCCTGCCAAAGTAACCAAAGCAACGCCCAAACTAGCCCCCGATGAAATACCTAAAACGGAAGGGCCAACCAAAGGATTTCTAAAAACTGTTTGCAATATTAAACCAGAAAAAGACAATGATGCTCCTATTATCACCGCTGTTAGTAATCGAGGAATTCTAATTTCATAAAAAACTACTGAACTGAATTCCTGTGATGGAAGAAACAATTCTTTAATGCCCACGCCCGAACTTCCCCAATTAAGTTCTAGGTATGCCAAGATTAAAAAAACAGCAAACAACACCATCATCCAGGCATTGAATTTCGATTTCTCCTTTAGCAATATATCTTTAATCTCACTCAACTTTAATCAATCTATAAAAATTCATAGTATCCTTATTTCTAAAAGCACTTACAAAATCTTGCAATTCTTTTTCAGGACAGAGCAAAACTGCATCAAAATAATTGACTTTTCTAATATCACAGTAAATTAATGCCTTCAACCGATCAGGATGAACCTGATACTTGCTTGTCACTTCTTCTTTCGTCAACTTCGAAACATCAACATCTTCCCTACTTACTCTTCGCCAATATTCAGCATTTTTTAGGTAGGATGAAAACGTCTCTTTATTCATCATTATAACCGACTTATTTTCGTTTTTTATTACATACTCCCCTCCAGCATCGGCCACCAATGCTGCAATATAGCTATTCGAGCCAGGAACTGTCCATACTCCATCATAATACTCCCCTGCAATAACTCTAGGCTTATGCGAAGAATCATTTTCCGAAGGTTTAGCCGCTAAATAGCGCTCTTCTATCTTTCTAAAAATTGAATCAGCTAGAGCAAATTTACCCGAAATAACACCAAAAACCTTAATCCATTCTGCTTTTCCTAGAGGATGATTTTCTTGAAATTCATTGATTGGAAGAACCGTTAAGTTCAAATTCTTAATCATCTGCTCATCCATATTGAAGCTAGAATACCCTAAAACCATACTATTTTTATGCTTGATTAGCAACTCCCAATCGGGAGAATTGCCTTGCTTAAAATTTAATATTTCGCCTTTTTCTAAGCGGGAAGAAACTGCACTATCACCAAAATATTTAGCATCGAATAAGCCAACCACAGAAGAATCTTCGTGCAATGCTTTTAAAAACTGAAGCTGTGTAACGCCAGATAAAACATAACTACTTCCTGTTATATTTTTAGAGAATGAATATCTGTTGCCTCCAATCACCACCACAAAATTTTTATCAAACTCAAACAACTTAAATCCCCTAGCATAAGAAATTAACGCTTGTCCCGATGTTGCTTCCACAGGAACAGAATTATCCCTGCAAGCAACAATAATTAACAAAAAAGAAATATAAAAAATCATTAGTTTCACAGCGCGAATTTACATCAAGTCTGTCAGGATTTTAGCGCATTGTCGACTATGTTGAAAAACATATTCTTATGAAAAGTTATAGAACCCTAATTATTAGCGCATTAACATTAATCTTAATGCAAGGTTGTGCACAAAAAAGCAATACTACTATGGAAAATCAAAACACTTCATTCAACACTTTAACCCCAGAAGAGGAAAGAGTAATTGTTTACAAAGGCACTGAAGCCCCTTTTAGTGGAGCGTATTATTTAAAGAAAGATTCGGGGACTTACGTTTGTAAAAGATGTAACACCCCATTGTATACTTCTAAAGATAAATTCAATAGCGGATGCGGCTGGCCTAGTTTCGATGATGCTATTCCTGGCGCTGTAAAGGAAACTCCAGATATCGACGGACACCGCACAGAAATTACTTGCGCGAATTGTGGTGGACATCTCGGACACGTTTTTAGAGGTGAGGGATTCACCGAAAAGAACACCCGCCATTGCGTAAATTCCATTTCTTTGAATTTTGAACCTGAAAAATCTGGTGCTACCATAGAAAACAAATACGACACCGCTATTTTTGCTGGCGGATGTTTTTGGGGAGTAGAATATTATATGCAACAAGCCGAAGGAGTAATTTCCGCAGAATCGGGTTATATAGGCGGACACATTAAGAATCCAGGATACAGGGAAGTTTGTACAGGTAGAACCGGACACGCCGAAGCAGTTCGCATTATCTTCGATAAGAGCAAAACCTCTTTTGAAACTCTGGCCAAATTATTCTTTGAAACCCATGACCCCGAACAGGAAGATGGTCAAGGTCCGGATTTAGGCAACCAATACCGCTCTGGCGTATTTTACACCTCTGAAGAACAAAAGATTACAACACAAAAATTAATTGAATTATTAAAATCAAAAGGATACAAAATCGCCACAGAAGTCAGCAAAGCCGATGTATTTTATCCAGCCGAAGATTATCACCAAGAATACTATTTTAAAACTGGTAAAACGCCCTATTGTCATGCTTACACTAAGCGATTCTAAGTCTAAATTTCTTTTTCACAAAGTAGTGCGGAAAACTTTTCCGCACTACTCTATTATAGCGCCCTTTAAAGAACTACATTTGGGCAATTATTAAGTCAATGTCTTCAACAAAAAAAGAAGCTGAACAGGAGCCACAACCTGAAAAAGGTAACACACTGAAGAAACCTAAAAAAGAGGTAGAGAAAGAGGAGAAAGTAGAAAAGGAAGTAACTGGTGCCACCCTAAAAAAGAAAAAAAACGATGACGCAGAAATACCTGCTAAGTCATCGGCAATATCTGATTTTGTAAAAAGTGAAAAGACCAAAAGCATCACAGGCTTAGCGCTACTTATTGCTGGTTCTTATTTACTCATCGCTTTTACATCTTATTTGTTTCATTGGAAAACCGACCAAGACAAACTCAGCGGCTCTTGGATGGAGCTGCTTGGCGACAACACGATTCAAGTGGGCAATTGGCTAGGTAAGCTGGGCGCCATTGCAGCGCATGTCTTTTTCCACCAATGGATGGGTATTATCTCTTTCGTTTTTCCTTTCCTCTTTATATTGTATGGAACAAGATTGTTTTTCAAAAAGACTTTATTGCCACTTAGAAAAACAACGCGTTTGTCTTTAATCACATTGGTTTTTACATCAATCGCCTTTGGCTATATCTTTCAAAGCTTTGAAGATACTCAGTTTTCTGCTGGTGGTGGTTTTGGTTACCAATCTGCTTTATGGATGCAAAGTATTTTGGGTGGTGCTGGTACCGGACTGCTAATACTAGCTTTACTCATCATCATTTTGATATTGAACTTCAACTTCTCTATGCCTGCCGTATATGAGTATTTCAAAAAAGACGCAGCAGAAATCGAAGAGCCAACAACTGAAGCTGCTCCTGTAGAAGAAATTGTTGAAGAAGCGCCTATTGTTGTTCCGCCAGATTTGCGTCCGCTTAAAAACGAAATCAAAAAAGAAGAACCTAAAGTTGTTGAATATATTCCAGAACCTATTGTTGAAGTTGAGCCCGAACCTATACCAGAAGAAATTGAGGAAGAAGAAATCTTTGTTGCTACCGTTCCTACAGGCGACATCAAAATGGAAGTAGAAAAACCAGCAGCTAAAGAAGAAATTCTATCTCAAGAAGAAATAAATACTTTGGTTGAACAGCATGGAGAATACGACCCTACACTTGATTTAGGTTCTTATACATTCCCTGGCATCGATTTACTTAAAGAATACGAAATTGCAGGAAACACTGTTGAAACGAACGAACTAGAAGCCAACAAAAAACGAATTATCGACACGCTAAAAAACTACAGCATCGAAATTTCGCAAATCAAAGCCGTTGTTGGTCCCACAGTTACACTTTATGAAATTGTACCCGCGCCTGGCGTAAGAATTTCAAAAATCAAAAACTTAGAAGACGACATCGCTTTAAGTTTATCGGCATTAGGTATTCGTATCATCGCTCCTATTCCTGGTAAAGGTACTATTGGTATTGAAGTACCTAACCAAAAGCCCGATTCTGTTTCAATGAAAACAGTTATCGCTTCTAAGGTTTTTCAAGATTCTAAAATGGAATTGCCTATTGTTTTGGGTAAAACCATTGCGAATGAGATTTATGTTACCGACTTAGCAAAGGCGCCGCATTTGTTGATGGCTGGGGCAACCGGACAAGGTAAATCGGTTGGTTTAAATGCCATCTTGGTTTCTTTGTTGTACAAAAAACATCCTGCTCAATTGAAGTTGGTTTTGGTTGACCCTAAAAAAGTAGAGCTTACTTTATACAACAAATTGGTGCGCCACTTCTTGGCTAAATTGCCCGATAGCGAAGAGGCTATTATTACCGAAACTAAGAAGGTGGTGAACACGGTGAACTCTTTGTGTATTGAAATGGACAACCGTTACGAATTGCTTAAAACAGCTCAATGCCGTAACTTAAAAGAATACAACGAGAAATTTATTCAACGTAAATTGAATCCAGAGAAAGGACACAAATTCTTACCTTATATAGTATTGGTGATTGATGAGTTTGCCGATTTAATTATGACGGCAGGTAAAGAAATTGAAACACCTATCGCCCGTTTGGCGCAGTTGGCAAGAGCAATCGGCATTCATTTGATTGTGGCTACGCAACGTCCGTCGGTTAACATTATCACAGGTACCATCAAAGCCAACTTCCCTGCGCGTATTGCTTTTAAAGTAACCTCTAAAATCGATTCAAGAACAATTTTAGATGCGGGTGGTGCAGATCAATTGATTGGTCGTGGCGACATGCTTATATCTACAGGAAGCGACTTAACGCGTGTACAGTGCGCCTTTGTTGATACTCCTGAAGTAGAAAGAATTTGCGAATTTATTGGTGCGCAAAAAGGCTACTCTGATGCTTTTCAATTGCCTGAATACAATGACCCTGATGCAACATCGGGCCACGAAGATATCAATCCCGATGAGCGCGACCCCCTATTTATGGAAGCGGCTAAAATGGTAGTGATGCACCAACAAGGATCGGCCTCTTTATTACAAAGAAGATTAAAATTGGGCTACAACAGAGCAGGTAGAATTGTTGATCAATTGGAGGCTGCAGGCATCATTGGTCCGTTTGAAGGATCTAAAGCACGCCAAGTTCTTTTTGCCGACGAACACAGCTTGGAACAGTATTTGAATTCAAAAAATAACTCTTAATTTGTACACCGATAAAGATATTTGAATCATGAAAAAATTTCTCTTAGTAATCGCCCTTCTTCCTCTAGCCTTAGTTGCTCAGCAAGACGCAGTAGCAACAAAGATTTTAGATGATGTAAGCAACAAAAACAAAGCCTACACCACCACCACTGTAGATTTCGAATTCAACGTTAGTGATACTACCACCAAACAAAACGACAAAAAAGTAGGCACCTTAAAATTAAAAGGCGCTAAATATTCTTACACTTTGTTTGGGGCTACTAAAAAATGTAATGGTAAATTTGTTTGGACTATCAATAAAACCGACAAGAGTGTTGATAAAGACGTAGTATCTACAAGTACATCGGGCGGAATTAAACCCAACGAAATCTTTACTATCTATAAGAAAGGATTCAAAAGCAAATACATTGGCGAAAAGAAAATGAACGCCAAAATCTACCAGGTGATAGAATTGGTTCCCGATGCTGCGAATAAAAGTCAGTTTAGAAAAATTACCATCTACGTAGATAAAGCGGCAAAACAAATTTATAAAATGGACTTTGCCGAAAAACGTTCGGCTAAGGTAATCACCATTATTTTGAAAAAACTGGTTCCAAATTTAGCTATGCCCGATGCCGACTTTGAATACACTCCCGCTAAAGATTGTCCGGGTTGCGCATTAAACGACGTTACAGTAGAATAATAAATTTCACAACATGAAAATTTTAAAAAAACATATTGTTGCATTAAGTGTTTTAGTATTCACTTCTTTTCAACTTTTCTCCTCTACCCTATCTTTAAATGGAAATTGGTTAGATGCCGACAACAACAAAATGTCTATCATGCAAAGTGATGCTAAATTTATTGTGAGTCGACAAGCAGTTAAAATGAATGGCAATGTAAATGGCACTTCTGTAAGTCTTTCTATCGACCAAAACACTGCCATAACAGGTACTATTTCTGCCGACAATATGATTATCACTTGGAGTAATGGCAGTCAGTGGTACCGTGAAATTAGCGGCCCTTGGAAAAACAAAACAGGCGAAACAAAAAATGTAGAGCAATCTGGTAACATTATCAGAATAAAAAAACCCAAAGGAGATATTGAATTTTTGGGCTTTATAAAAAACAATGGCTTAACGATCTTTAGTAAAGTTAATAACGACGCATTAACAGGAACCCTCAACACAAGCAAGCAAATTACTTGGAGTGATGGATCGGTTTGGAGTAAATAAAAAATTAAAAAAAAGCCCCGGTGAATAAATTCATCGGGGCTTTTTGTTTTAGTGGTGGTGTCCACCCGGACCGTGAACGTGTCCGTGCGCTATTTCTTCAGCCGTAGCTTCTCTTACTTCATCAACAACAACATCAAAGTGTAAAGTAGAACCAGCCAATGGATGATTTCCATCCACCGTTACTTGATCTCCTTTGATATCTGTAACTGTAACCACTACTTGTCCGTGTTGTCCTTCTGCATGAAACTGCATCCCTACTTCTACTTTGTTTGTACCAAAAGCAGAAAGAGGTACTTGTTGTACCAATTTAGCATCGGGCATTCCGTAGCCTTTTTCAGCTGGAATAGATACCGAAAACTTATCTCCTTTGGCTTTATCTTCTAACTCGTCTTCGAGTCCAATCACCAAATTACCATTGCCATGTAAATAATACAAGCTCTCTTTACCTACACTCGAATCAAGGACTACGCCTTCATCATTCTTCAGTGTATAAGTGATCGCCACTACTGAGTTTTTTTTAATCTTCATAAGTATTTTTAAAAATAATTTAGGCGAAGGTAAGTTTTTGAAATAGCTTATTAAAATGATTTTAAAAGAAACTATTCCCCCTTCTATGCATGTATAAGATGAGCATGGCAAAACTTCAACCTTTTATATTTTATTCTCCTAAGCCAGAATTGGCCGCCAATATCGCCATCAATTCTTACGATTCATATAGCAAAGAAGAGATTACAGATGCTACACACAACCATGAACTATCGTTTATCAACATCATCCACAAAGAAGCCGATATGCACCGTAGTGATTTCTATGCTTTGGTGCGCAAAAGATTCAACGATTTCGTCAAAAAAGAGTGGCTTGTTGCTGCTGCCACTCCTGCCCTACTTATCTATAAAAAAACAAGTTCTCAAAAATCATATACTGGCATTATTGCTCTTTCTCACCTTCAAGATTTAGTAAAAGGAATTATTCATTTACATGAAAACACGATTGAAAAAAGAGAGAATATTTTGGCGCAATACATTAAAAATGTAAAATTGAATGCCGAGCCCGTAGCACTCATCTACGATAATAGTGTGGCTTTAAAGAAACTCATCGCGAACAACTCACTATCTATCCCTTTCATTCGATTTAAAGACCAACAAAAAGAAATTCACGAATTATGGAAAATTGATGATGCCAATATAATTTCAGCTTTTCAAAAGGAATTTACAAAAATCGACTATTTGCTAGTTGCCGACGGGCATCATAGAATCAAAAGCTCGTGGCGCAATTATCAGGAAAACAAAAACGAGCCTTACTTCATGAGTATTTTTCTAGATGAAGACAACATCGATATAGAACCCTATACGAAAGGAGAAAAAAATTACAGTTTTCAGGAAATAAAAAGTATCACATTAGAAGGTAAGGTGTTACCTCCAAAATCGACTTGGATTTTACCTAAATTAAAAACAGGCTTGTGCATTTATGATTTATCGTATTTTTGCGCATGAGCATTTCACAAAATCTTAAAAATATACTAGCCACCATCCCTTCAGGAGTGAAGCTAATTGCGGTTTCTAAAACAAAACCAAACGAAGCAATTGTTGAGGCATATCAAAGCGGACAAAGGATTTTTGGCGAAAACAAAGCGCAAGAGTTGGCGGCTAAACAAAAAGATTTACCTAGCGATATCGAGTGGCACATGATAGGCCACATGCAAAGCAATAAAGTGAAATACATTGCACCTTTTGTAGCACTTATTCATTCGGTTGATAGCCTAAGTTTACTCCAAGAAATAAATAAGCAAGCGCTTAAAAACAATAGAATCATTGGTGTTTTGCTTCAGTTTTACATCGCAGAAGAAGAATCGAAATTCGGATTTTCAATGGAAGAAGCTGAAGCGCTATTAAATTCTGAGGAGTATAAAGCCTTTAAAAACATTGAAGTTTGCGGCGTTATGGGCATGGCAACTTTCACCGAAAATCAAGAACAAATAAAAAAAGAATTCAAACAACTTAAAACTTATTTCACTCAACTAAAAAGCGCTCACTTCAGTGAGAAGGAGCGCTTTAATGAAATATCTATGGGTATGTCGGGAGATTATTTGTTGGCAATTCAAGAAGGTAGTACTATGGTGCGCGTGGGCTCTTCTATTTTTGGCGGACGCTAATTATTGTAAAGGCTTTTGAATTTCCAAATACGCATTGTTCTTTATATAGCAGTTTCCGCTACAGTAAACATCTAAATCAATATACACTCTAAAATCCATTACCGCTGTGGTTTGATCGGGATACACCAACAACGCAGTATATCTGCCTTCAGGTAATTCGTAAGTTGCCAAATAATCGTATTGAGTAAATGTAGAATGTAATGAGCCTATTCCATCGGCCACTGTTCTATTGTAAATCTTAATTTTTACGGGATATAAGGTATTTCCTAATAATTTTACTTGTAAATCCATGGTGGCTGGCGGACCATCCACCGCATCGCAAACCTTGTAACTTGGTTTTTCATAGCACCCTTGCTCTTCATTGTATTCGCATCCTACTAATAATAGAAATGATAAGCTGAAAAATAATACTGATTTCATAGAAATGATTTTTATAATGTTCAATTTTTCAAGAATCGGGCCACAACAAATTCTATTCACGACATTTTTTCTTATAAGCCCTATGTCTTCAAGCCTTTATGGCATTTCATTGATGAAAATCAAGTCAGTTTGGCGCATAAATCAATTTGGATAATTACTTGAGTATTTAGTTTCGTCAACAAACTTTAAAACAAGTAAAATGAACTTAAATAACTTCACCATCAAATCGCAAGAAGCCATTCAAAAGGCTCAGCAAATTGCTATGGAGAAAGGAAACCAAGCAATTGAAATCGGACATATACTAAAAGGAATTTTTGAGAGCGACCAAAACGTTACGCCTTTCCTTTTAAAAAAATTGGGTATCAATGACACCATCATTAAACAAGCCCTCGATAAAATTGTAGATGGCTATCCAAAAGTTTCTGGTGCCGAAGGAAATCATTTAGGGCGCTTCGCCAACGAAGCCTTAACCAAAGCGCAAAACATCATTAAAGATTTTAAAGATGAGTATGTTTCTATAGAGCATATTTTATTGGGAATAATTTCTACCAAAGACAGCGCGGCTCAGCTTTTGAAAGACATGGGTGTTAAAGAGAATGAACTAAAACAAGCTATCCTAGAGTTGAGAAAAGGCGAAAGAGTAACTTCTCAAAATGCCGAAGAAACGTACAATTCTTTAAATAAATACGCCAAGAATTTAAATCAACTGGCGAAAGAAAACAAGCTCGATCCCGTAATTGGTAGAGATGATGAAATTCGCCGCGTATTGCAAATCTTGTCGAGAAGAACCAAGAACAATCCGATATTAATTGGTGAGCCAGGTGTGGGTAAAACTGCTATCGCCGAAGGTATTGCGCACAGAATTATCAATGGCGACGTGCCCGAAAATTTGAAAGATAAAACTTTGTACTCTTTAGATATGGGCTCGCTTATCGCAGGTGCCAAATACAAAGGTGAGTTTGAAGAGAGATTGAAGGCGGTGGTGAAAGAAGTGACCTCTGCCGACGGACAAATCATTCTCTTTATTGATGAGATTCATACCCTAGTTGGCGCAGGCGGAGGCGGCGAAGGCGCTATGGATGCAGCCAACATATTAAAACCTGCTTTGGCTCGTGGTGAATTACGCTCTATTGGTGCAACAACTTTGAATGAATACCAAAAATACTTTGAAAAGGATAAAGCATTAGAGCGCCGCTTCCAAAAGGTAATGGTAGATGAACCTTCTACTGAAGATGCCATTTCTATCTTGCGCGGATTGAAAGAGAAATACGAAAATCACCACAAGGTGCAAATTAAAGATGAGGCAATTATTGCTGCGGTAGAACTATCGCAACGTTATATTACCGATAGATTTTTGCCCGACAAAGCCATTGATTTAATTGACGAAGCCGCTTCTAAATTACGTATGGAAATCAACTCTAAACCAGAGGAATTAGATGAGATTGAAAGAAAAATAATGCAATTGGAAATTGAGCGCGAAGCCATAAAACGCGAAGGCGACGAAGCTAAAGTGCATCGTTTGGGCGAAGAATTGGCCAACCTCAATGAACAAAGAAACAATTTGAAAGCCAAGTGGGAATCGGAAAAAGGCGTGGTTGAAAGTATTCAAAAAGCGAAAGAAGATATAGAAAATTTGAAGTTGGAAGCCGAACAAGCTGAACGTTCTGGAAACTACGGTTTGGTAGCCGAAATTCGTTACGGTAAAATTAAAGAAGCCGAAGCTGCTTTAGAAAGTGGAAAGCAAAAACTTGTTGAGCTACAAGCCAATTCTAAGATGATTAAAGAGGAAGTAGATAGCGAGGAAATTGCTGATGTGGTAAGCAAATGGACGGGAATACCGTTGCAAAAAATGTTGCAAAGTGATGTGCAAAAATTGCTTCAGTTAGAAGATGAATTGCATAAAACGGTAATCGGACAAGAGGAAGCCATTGAGGCCATAGCTGATGCTGTACGCCGTAATCGTGCTGGCTTGCAAGATGCCAACCGTCCGATAGGTTCTTTCATCTTTTTAGGAACAACAGGTGTTGGTAAAACAGAATTGGCGAAGGCTTTATCTGATTATTTGTTCAACGATAGAAATGCCATGGTGCGCATCGACATGAGTGAATATCAGGAAAAACATAGCGTATCGCGTTTGGTGGGAGCGCCTCCGGGGTATGTGGGTTATGAAGAAGGCGGACAATTGACCGAAGCCGTGCGCAGAAAACCTTATTCTGTGGTGTTGTTGGATGAAATTGAAAAAGCACATCCAGATACTTTCAACATCTTGTTACAGGTGTTAGATGATGGTAGACTAACAGATAATAAAGGTCGCGTGGTGAATTTTAAAAACACTATTATCATCATGACATCGAACTTGGGAGCTGGAATCATTCAAGCAAACTTTGAAGATTTGGCCAACAAAGATTTGAAGAAAGTAATGGACAGCACACGAACGCAAGTGATAGAATTGTTGCGCCAAACCATTCGTCCCGAATTCTTAAACAGAATAGACGAAACGATTTTATTCTCGCCATTAAGCAAATCGAATATTCACTCTATCGTGAAAATTCAATTGAAACAATTGGAGGCAAAATTAGCACATCAAAACATCACGATGGAAGTAAGCGAATTCGCCTTAGACGCTTTGGCAGATAGAGGTTACGACCCGCAGTTTGGTGCTCGTCCGCTAAAACGTGTAATTCAAAAAGATGTATTGAATGAACTATCAAAAGAAATTTTGAGAGGGAACATCAAGCCAGCATCTCATATTATGCTCGATATCTTTGATGAAAAATTTGTCTTTAGAAATATCGACAGAGAGAAACTAGAAGAGATTGTTAAGGGCAAAAAGAAAAAAGAAAAGGTTTAGTTTTTAGTTTAGTTAGTTTGAATGGTGTCTGTCGGCCGACAGACACCATTTTTTTACCCATGTACCCTCTCCGAATTCCCATATCTACCAATGATCTCAGCCTCCCCTTCCAACCACTCTTTCCATCGCTGGTTAACATCTATTTTTTCGGTGTACTTGCGGGCATAGTTTAAGAATAAAGTGTAGTGTCCGGCTTCACTTATCATCAACTCACGATAAAATGTTGCCAACTCTTCGTCTTTTATATTTTCGCTTAACACTTTAAAACGCTCACAACTTCTGGCTTCTATCATAGCTGCAAAAAGCAAACGCTCAATCAACTGATCGTTGCGCGTACCCCCTTTTCTCATGAATTTATACAACTCCTTCACGTAGTCATCTGGTCTTTCGCGGCCAAAAGTATAGCCTCTTTTTAAAATGATGGCGTGCACTTGTTCAAAATGCGTAAGTTCTTCTTTGGCCAATGCCAGCATGTCGGTTACCAAATCATCCAACTCAGAATTTAAAGTAACAATGGTAATCGCGTTGGTAGCTGCCTTTTGCTCACACCAAGCATGGTCACTTAAAATTTCTTCCAAATTTCCTTCTGCAATATTGGCCCAACGCGGGTCGGTGGCTAATTTTAAACCTAACATGTAATTGATATTTGTGCAAATATAAGTCGGCATTACTTAAAAACGACATATTTTTTTATCTTAGAGGCACTTGCATGAAAACTTTTAGTTCAACTATATTACTCTCCATCACTTTTTTGCTTTTTTCTTGCACCGAAGAAAAAACCACTCAATCTGCATCTAATATTGATAATAAGCAAACAGATTCGTTGCCTGCAATGAACGATGCTCAAAAGGCTGTTGAAGAAGTGAAAAAAGAATCGGAAAAAAGTAAACCCAAATCACAAAAAAAACAGCTTGCCGATATTTTTGTATACAGCAAAGAAGGTAAACTGGTAGAAAAAATTGTGTATACTATAAAAAATGGCAAACACATTAAAAATGTATATAAATACAATGCAGTAGGACGAAAAATAGCTTGGGACAAATACAACGAAAAAGGAACACTAGAAGAAACTGTGGTTTTTAAAGAACTACCTGCCGCTCCAAAGAAAAACGCGCAAAGCAAAGAACAAGAAGCCCAATTCAAATTCGCTTTCAAATTCAACGAACAAGGTAAAAGAACCGAGTGGAAAAGCTTCAACGACGATGGTAGCCTAGGGCATTCTTTTTCTTACAAATACGATAAAGCAGGTAGAGAAATTGAATGGAAAAGTGTTGGTGCTAACGGACAAACAGAAGCGACCAACACTTACCTCTACGATGACCAAGGTAGAAAGAGTGAATGGCAGCATTTCAATGAAAAAAACGAAATGGATTACAAGTACATTTACAGCTACGATGAGAGCGGAAAACAAAGCGCTAAGCTTACTCAAATTGCACCAAACGAGAAGCTCTTTTTAGACAAAGAAGTTAAATAATTCATGGCTATAGAAATAGAACACAAGTATCTGGTAAATAACGATATTTGGAAAAAAATAAACCCCGAGAAAAGTTCTCATATTGCTCAAGCTTATTTGTGCATTGAACCCAAAAGCACTATTAGAATTAGAATAAAAGATACTCAGGCTTTCCTTACCATTAAAAGCAAATCTATTGCAGATACCCGTGATGAATTTGAGTATGAACTTCCTCTACATGATGCGCAGCACATGATGAAAACGATGTGTTCTGATGCTATAGAGAAAATTAGACATTATGTTACCTACGAAGGAAAATTATGGGAAGTAGACGAATTTTTGGGCGATAACGAAGGTTTAATTATTGCCGAAATTGAACTTAACAATGCTGATGAAAAATACCAAATACCTAATTGGGCAATTCGAAATGTGAGCAGCGATAGAAAATATGCAAATTCTAGCTTAACAAAAAGACCTTTTAAAACCTGGTAAAAAAAAGGATTTAAGCCTTAGCTTAAATCCTCTTTGATATTTGATTATACTAATTATTTTCCGCCTCTTTTTCTCTCTGATTCTTTCAATAATATTTTTCTCAAACGAATAGAGATTGGTGTTACCTCTACGTACTCATCTGATTGAATATATTCTAATGCCTCCTCTAAAGAGTGTTTGATAGCAGGGATAATTCTCACTTTGTTATCAGAACCAGAAGCACGCATGTTGGTTAATTGTTTCGCTTTGGTAACGTTGATACACAAGTCACCTTCTTTGCTGTGCTCACCAATAACCTGACCTTCATAGATCTCAGTAGTTGGGTCGATAAAGAATTTACCTCTGTCTTGTAATTTATCAATTGAGTAAGCAATAGCAGTTCCTTGCTCTAATGAAATCAAAGAACCATTTTGTCTTTCTGGAATCTCACCTTTCCAAGGCTCGTAAGCTTTGAAACGGTGCGCCATAATTGCCTCACCAGCTGTTGCTGTAAGCATGTTTGATCTCAAACCAATGATACCTCTAGAAGGAATATTGAATTCTATTTTAACGCGGTTACCTGTTGGCACCATGCTTAACATTTCACCTTTTCTTCTTGTTAACATATCGATTGCAGTACCAGAATATTCTTCAGGAACATCGATAGTTAACGCTTCTACTGGCTCGCATTTAACGCCGTCGATATGTTTAATTAAAACTTGTGGCTGACCAACTTGCAACTCATAACCTTCACGACGCATCTCTTCAATTAAGATTGACAAGTGTAATACACCACGACCGTAAACCATGAAAGTATCGGCAGAGTTTGTTGGCTCCATTTTCATCGCCAAGTTTTTCTCTAATTCTTTTTCTAATCTTTCTTTGATGTGACGAGAAGTAACGAATTTACCTTCTTTACCAAAGAATGGAGAGTTGTTGATAGAGAACAACATACTCATAGTAGGCTCATCAATAGCGATAGCTGGCATTGCTTCAGGATTGTCGATATCGGCAACAGTGTCACCAATTTCAAAATCTTCTAAACCAACGATAGCACATATTTCACCTGCTTCAACTTTCTCAACTTTAATTTTACCAAGACCTTCAAACACCATCAATTCCTTGATTTTTTGTTTCACTTGGCGACCATCTCTCTTAATCAACATCACGTTTTGTCCGGTTGCCAAAGAACCTCTAAACAATCTACCAATGGCAATACGTCCAACGAAAGAAGAGAAATCTAACGCAGTAATTTGCAACTGTGTTGGACCTTCAGCAATTTTAGGAGCAGGAATATGCTCAATTACTTTCTCTAATAAGATATTGATATTGTCGGTTTTTTTCTCCCAATGTTCACTCATCCAGCCCATTTTAGCTGCACCGTAAACAACTGGGTAATCTAACTGATCTTCGTTAGCATCTAATTCGAACATCAAATCAAATACTTTCTCGTTAGTCAATTCAGGATCACAGTTTTCTTTATCTACTTTATTTACAACCACAATTGGCTTAATACCCAATTGCAATGCTTTTTGCAATACGAAACGAGTTTGAGGCATTGGTCCCTCAAAAGCATCTACCAACAACAACACACCATCGGTCATTTTCAATACACGCTCAACCTCACCACCAAAGTCACTGTGACCAGGGGTATCGATAATATTGATTTTAGTGTCTTTATAAGTAACAGAACAGTTTTTAGAACGAATAGTGATACCTCTCTCACGCTCCAACTCGTTGGAGTCCATGATTAAGTCTCCAGTTTCCTTATGCTCTGAAAATAATTTTCCTGCAGTTAAAATTTTATCTACCAAGGTAGTCTTACCGTGGTCAACGTGAGCGATAATCGCGATGTTCCTAATATTCATACTTCTTTTTTAAGCTTTTTAAGGCGGCAAAGATAGAAGTAATTGTTGGAATTAAAGCACACTATACAAATTGCTCCAAAATAAATTACCTTAGCGCCTCAATTTAATAGCATGAGTATCGACAATAAAATTATAAGTGCAGTAATCAACGCTGCCCAACAATTATACGGAGCAAGCATCACCGAACAGCAAGTACAGCTTCAACCTTGTAAAGCCGAATTCGAAGGAGATTTAACCGTGGTGGTTTTTCCCTTATTAAAGATTTCTAAAAAATCCCCCGAGCAAACGGCTCAGGATTTAGGCGCATTTATTAATGAAAACTTAACAGAAGTTTCTGCTTTCAATGTGGTGAAAGGATTTTTGAATTTGTCTGTTGCTGATAGTTACTGGTTGGATGCTTTTAAGAATAATTTGTCGGCTGATGCAAGCAGCCGCTACGGAAGCGGTAAAAAACTAATGGTTGAATATTCTTCACCCAACACCAACAAACCATTGCATCTCGGACATATTCGCAATAATTTCCTCGGTTATTCAGTAGCAGAAATACTGAAAGCCAACGGCAACGAAGTAATTAAAACACAAATCATCAACGACCGTGGTATACATATTTGTAAATCGATGTTGGCCTGGATGAAATGGGGCAATGGCGAAACACCCTTATCATCAAGCATTAAAGGAGATCACTTAGTGGGTAAATATTACGTGATGTTCGAACAAGCCTACAAAAAAGAAATGCAAGAATTGATTGCTGGTGGCATGGATGAAAAAAGCGCCAAAACCAAAGCGCCACTTTTTCTAGAAGCATCGGAAATGTTGCGTAAATGGGAAGCTGGCGACGCTGCAACAGTTGAATTGTGGAAAACCATGAACAGTTGGGTGTATGCTGGTTTCGACGACACCTACAAAAAACTAGGCGTTGATTTCGACAAGTTGTATTACGAATCGAACACCTATTTATTCGGTAAAGAAATCATTGAAGAAGGATTGAAAAAAGGCGTTTTCTTCAAGAAAGAAGATGGTTCTGTATGGATTGATTTAACGGCTGATGGCTTAGATGAAAAACTATTGCTTCGTTCTGATGGAACAGCAGTTTACATGACTCAAGATATTGGAACCGCAGTAGAGCGCTACAAAGATTTCAATGTAGATGGTATCATTTACACCGTTGCCAACGAGCAAGATTATCACTTCAAGGTGTTGTTCCTCATTTTGAAAAAAATGGGTTATTCTTTCTGGGAAGGCTTATTCCATTTATCTTACGGAATGGTGGAATTGCCAAGCGGAAGAATGAAAACGCGCGAAGGAACAGTGGTGGATGCCGATGATTTGATTGATGAAATGATTGCATCTGCAGCGCAAAGCACTGCCGAAAAAGGCAAACTAGATGAATTGAGCGAAGAAGAAAAAAACGAAGTGATTCGCAAGATTGCTTTGGGTGCTTTGAAATATTTCATCTTGAAAGTCGACCCAAAAAAATCGATGATATTCAATCCTGAAGAGTCCATCGACTTCAATGGAAATACTGGTCCGTTTATTCAATACATTTATGTGCGCACACGCTCAGTATTGCGTAAAGTAGGCGAAGCAAAAGCTTACAGCATTGCAACACTTACCAAGAAAGAAAAAGATTTAATTAAGAAAATATTGGGCTATTCAGCAGCAATTAAAGAGGCTGGGAAATTGAATAGTCCGGCAGTTATGGCCAACTACAGCTACGAACTCGCTAAAGACTTCTCACAATTTTGGGCCGATCATCAAATTGTAAACGCCGATGATGAGAACTCAAAAAACTTTAGAGTTGCGCTCTCAAAAGAGGTGGGTGATACGTTAAAAAAATCGATGAAATTGTTGGGGATTGAGATGCCGGAGAGGATGTAAAGTAAAAGCCGAAAGTTGGAATAATTTATTTTTACTCTTACATTTAGAAGAACAAAACAAATCGTTATGGGAGCGCCGAAACTAAGATCAGAGGTTGAAAAGTTAATAAAAGAAGCCGATGAACGTTTGCTAGAAATGGTTCATGCCATGGCAACAGCCTACACCAATAAAAATATTGTAGCCTATACAACCGATGGTAAAGCATTGACGCGCGAAGATTATATCAAGCAAATTGAAAAAGGTGTAGCCGACGCAAAAGCAGGAAGAGTTATTAGTACAAGCGAACTTAAAAAGAAGATTAAATCTTGGAAAAAAGATTAAAAGTTATTTGGACTCTCTCAGCAGAAAAATCATTAAAACACATCTATGATTTTTATGCAGAAAAATCTGAGATCGCCGCTATAAAAATCATTGAAGAAATTATTGAATGCGCTGAAAGTATCACTTTTTATGCACAATTTCAGCATGATGAAATATGCGCAAAATACAGAAGAATGATTGTTCGTAATTACAAGCTCATCTATCAAGCTAACAAAACTACTGTTACAATTTTTGAAGTTTTTGATACGCGACAAGATCCTGGTAAAATGATGTATTTGGCGGAGCCTAAAGTCTAGCAAAACCTTACGTGTAGTACAATAGTTCCTTAGGAGTACCTCAGGAT
>JBMTCG010000039.1:0-22834 GCA_049430665.1 Flavobacteriales bacterium
AGCAAAAATATAAATCTTTACGAGAAAAAAGAGGGCTTTGGCCTCAAAATTAATGAGGTGTTAAAAAGGTCAGTAAAAAGTACGTGTTATGATTTGTAAATCAGTGCCACCGCATAAGCATTAACACCTTGTTCATTCCCTACGTAACCAAGCTTTTCGTTGGTTGTCGCTTTAATAGAAACTTGAGATTCTTCTATTTTCATCACCTTAGCCAAAGTAGATAACATTAGGGGGAGGTGAGGGGCGATTTTTGGTTTTTCGAGGGTAAGGGTAGCATCGATGTTGCCAATTTTGTAATGTTCTCTTTCTAAAAGGTCGACAACTTGTGCTAATAAGATTTTGCTATCGATATTTTTAAATTCAGAAGAAGTATCTGGAAAATGCTTGCCAATATCGCCTAATGCTGCTGCGCCTAGCAATGCATCACAAATAGCATGAATAAGAACATCGGCATCCGAGTGTCCTAAGGCACCTTTGGTGTGTTCTAATTTAATACCACCCAACCAAAGTTCTCGTCCTTCTACCAATTGATGCACATCAAAGCCGAAGCCTATTCTGAATGGAGTCATACTATTCTTCTTCTTTAGCTTTGATATCGTCGAAATTGAACGACAGGGTAAATCGTAAAGTATTGTCTAAAGGATTGTTTCTTGCCATGGAAATCAAGTAAGAAAAGTCGAGATTAAAAATGTTGTATTTTAAACCCGCACCAATTGTAAAGTACTGGCGATTCCCTTTATTTGGTGATTCGTAGAAGTAGCCTGTTCTTAAAGCAAATTGTTTAGCGTACCAATATTCTATGCCTCCAGAAAGATTAATTTCTTGCATTTCTTCTCTAAATCCGCCAGGTGCATCATGAAAGGATTGCAATACTGCCTGCGCTACTGCCACATTTGGGTCCATCCCTTCTTCAATGATTTTGGTTCCTTCTGAGTTTAAGCTGTCTCCACCTTTGGTAGTTTGCAGGTAAACAGGTAAAGTTGGTACTAACAATTTGTTGAGGTCAACAGTGAATGCAATGCTGTTGTAATCATCAATATCAATTTTTAGTGATGTTCCTAATTTCATGTTCATTGGAATAAAGTTTCTTTTTCCAGAATCAGAGTATCTTACTTTACCACCAAGGTTAGAGATGTTTAGTCCCACAGCAAATTCACCTTTTTTATCAGATATTTTTATATTGTTTTTGAAGTATGCTGATAAGTCGGCAGCTACAGTGTTGGCAGGCTTTGATCCTGGGTCAACATTACCAGTAAGGTTAGAATGAATATATCTTAATGTGAAAGCTCCTGAGAATTTTTTTGAGAGTTGATGCGCATAGCCAATGTCGTAAGCCAATTCATTAGGTGTTGCCGAACCCAGTGGTCCTCCATTCGCATCAGTAAAATCAATTTTACCCAAACTAAAATAGCGTAGCGATGTTCCTATTGTACCTTTTTTACTCAGTCTATAAAATCCAGATAGATAGCCAAGACTAATATCGGGCACCAATGTTCTTAACCAAGGAGTATAGGCAACTGCAATTCCCGATTTTTTTTCGATAAACGCTAGCTTTGATGCGTTCCAATGCATTGATGTAGCGTCTGCACTGGTTGATACGCCTGCATCTCCCATTGCTCCACCTCTAGAATCTGGCGCAATCAATAGAAAGGGAACCGAAGTAGTGATGGGGTTTAAGCCAATACTTTTTAGTTGTTTATCTGTTTCCTTGGTTTGCGCAAATGCACTTATGTTCAGAAACATTAGCACGATTAGTACACTTGAACATTTATATAAAAAATTACTTTTCATGAGCGATTGGTTTGTGCAAATATACTTAAAATATGCTTTTACTTCAGTATTACTAACTTTTCCATTTTTTCGGCATACATTCCATTATCGGTTTTCACCTTGATTCTGTAGATGTAAACACCTCTCCCAATTGCGTCACCGCAGTCGTCATTGCCATCCCAAGCTATTGGTGTTGGTTTATAACGATCAGTACCATCAATTGTTGTGTTGATTGTTTTTACGATTCTTCCATTGATGTTCATGATTTGTACTTGCACGTCTAAAAAGCCTGAGAAATAATTATGTTCGAACCAGAATTGTGTAGATGTAGTGAAAGGGTTGGGGTAGTTTAAAACGTGACTTAGGGCCAATTGTGCTGAATTTGCAACCACAAATTCGGTGTTTGCTGCAGATGAGTTGTTGTTCACATCCCAAACTTTCATACTTAATTGGTGAGTGCCTTCTTCTAAATCATTTAATTGATACTCTACTTTGCCTCTCTGATAGCTGTTGATTTCGCTCTCATAATAAGAATTAAGTATGTACGGTTTATTACTTAAATTATCTAAGATGGCTTCGAGGTTATGGCCTATTGCATTTCCAGTAGTGTTAACACCACTTTCATCATATATTAATGCGTAAATTTTAGGACTTTCATCTGTTAGTCCGCCAAATACAAAAGAAGAATCATTCATGAAAAGTCGAATTTGCGGACCCTGATCATCGTTTAACGTTGAAGTAGATGTTCCACCAATGATAAAATCTTCAAAAAATCCGCATGCATCTTCATTGGCATTGGCCGCATACAAGCTAATTCTTCCATTTCCGAAGGTGTAATTAATGTCTTTTGGTACAATAAATTCAAAACTAAATTTGCCATTGCTTATGTTAGCTTTCCCTCTGTATAATATGCTATTTTGAAGTTTATAGGGAACAGAATCTTTGTTGTTATTGTTCATTGTTTTGGTATGCAGCATTTTGTCGTAAAGTGTGGCGTATAAAATACCATTGTAATTACTCAAAAGTTGTTCGTTTTTGTTTTGAACCTCTCCTTCAATCTTTACTTTCATCAACGCTTTTATGGTATCATTACCGCTTGAAACACTAACTTGATTAATGGCATTCACTTTAATTCTGTTGCCTGGAAAAGCTAGAGAAATGGCAGGATCGCCCATAAGGTAAAATTTTCTCTTATTGTTGTTAATTCCTTCTGAGGTTGTTTGTTTTGCTTTCATGATTGCTGAGCCAACAGTTGGTCTTTGGTAGCCATCGTTGATCAAAAGACTATCGTAAAAATTATCAGTAAAATCTAGGTTTGATGACCCATAAACTAGTCGCGAGGTGGTGAGTTGTCCAATAATTCCACCATTGATGTTTAAGAATGCTAGTTCACCTGCCGAAACCCTCTGAGGATCGTCGAAGCGGCTAAATTCGCATGTGGCAGTTATAAAAAATGGTAAGTTGTTGATGTTTTTCCATTGATTGATATCGGCAATACTTAGAACTCTTTCGTCTGCCCAGCCCGCTTCGCCTCCATGACCAATATAATGCACAATTAATGCGCCTCTATTCATTATATCTTCAATTCCGTTTTCAATGTCAGGGTATCTACCTCCTCCAGCAGAGGTTATTTTCTTGTATGCATCAAAATATAACTTTTGATGATTCAGGTTGCTGTCGAGCTGTTTGATTTTATTAAGGCTTGATTCCGACCCTAATATGTGATCATCATAGTCGCTGTAGAGGTGTGGGTCACTTCCGTCATCCGCAATAAACACAATTTTGTTTCTCCAATCTCCAAAACCACTTTTTAAGGTTGGCGTGATGGAAGGATATTCTGAAATCTTTGGTGAGCCGTAACCTGAATAAGATATGATCTTATTCACTATGCCGTTTGCCTCGGCCAAAGTGCTTACTGGTATTCTGCCTACGCCAATATCTGCTAAGTCGTTAGTAAACGGATCACCCTCATTTATATCTAAGAAACTATAATAATCATCTGAGGCATAAGAATTTGTTAAGTTTAAGTATTCGTATGATTCAAATGTAGGAACATAATCGCCCCCTAATTGTGGTCGGCTTTTGTAGTCGTAGCTTGCATCTCCAAACAATAATAAATATTTAGGAAGTTCGCTAATAGAACTAGCGTTTGAATAGAAGTAGCGCATCATGTTTCTAATGGCTGAAATGTCTTTGGCCCCAGAGGAAAATTCATTGTATACCTGTTCTGGCGTAACAACCAGCACTGATAAAGCATTTTTATTTCGGTGAAAATCAGCCAAGTTTTGTGCTGCACTTACAAATTCAGGAGCACTTACAATAACATAATCTACAGGTGAATACGAGTGAATATTTTGGTTGCTGACTTGAGAAACGTAGATAGGATTGGCGAAATTGCTGCCTTCAAATAGAACATATTCTTTTAGGGTATCTGCTTTTTGCTTAAAAGAGAGAATAGAGTTAGAAAAGCTGTACTGCTGCATTTTAATATCGAAAGGATCGCTTACATCCCACAAGATACATGAAGCATTTGCATTCGATATTTTGTATTTCACAACAGCATTGTTTTGCACTTTTGATTGATCTCGAAAGCGGAGAGGTGCGCTAAATATTAAGTTTCTCCTGGCAATAATCTCGATATAGTTTAGCCAGCATTCTGCTTCATTAACAGGAAGTGCGTACTTCATTTTTACAGTGAACTTTGAGGACGAAGGCGTATAATTGAGTTTGCTTACCGAATTTATTGAGGCGTAATCACTTTCACCATCACCACTTGTTGCACTAATGTTTACAAAGCTATTAATGGTGTTTCCCCCTTCTTGAAAATACACATTGTTACCAGATGTTTGAGATGACCGGGTGGCAAATTCAAAATTCAGTTTCAGCGGTGTACTTAGATCTAGATTAGGGAAGGAAAAATCATAGGTCTTTTCTGTGTTTGCAATGTTAAGCGGCTTGTCAAACCATACTCTTCCACTTTTATTGAAATTAACTTCATCGTTGTCGTAAAATGCATAGTCGTCATAAGAAGAGGTAGAATCTGTTGCCGCTGCGTTTTCCTGATTTTGATTGCCAATTCTTTTTCCTGCACCAAGATCGAAATTGATGAAGTAATATGCAGCGTTTGAATAAATATTTAGTTGATGCTTATAACTTTGAAAGGTGCTATTGTAATTCCAGCTGTGCGGACCGTTAGCATAAAAAAGTACATAATCGCCATCGTCGAATTTACCGTCGTTTTCTCCTGCAACAAATATTGCATTTTCAGGTAAATCATAAAATCGTTGCTCACTTACTTTCTCTGGAAGCATGCCCCCGTTACCATAAATTCTAATGTTTTGAGGATTGATGGAGGATGCTTCAACACCCATGCTTTTAAGAAATGCTTTGTCTATTTTGTAAATACCAGTTGATGTAACAGATAGTTTATACCACTTACCCGAGGCTAATACACTTGAATTGCCTGTTTTGTAATGTTTCGCTTTAGCTAATGAACTTGCTTGAAATGTTAGTGAACTTAGTTCTACATTTGCACGAAGCACCTTAAACCATTGATTTTTGTCGTTTTTGAAAATGGCACTAAAATATACTTTTGCCACTCCCTTTTCACGTGCTGAAGAAATTGATTTTTCACTTATTATTTCAAGTGAAGGCAAAATATCTTTAAAAAATTTTAATTCATCAGCACTAAGTTCGGCTGCCTCTATTATTTGCACATTGTATTGAAATTCTTGAATTTTTTTCGAATACCATTTGGAGTAAACATAAAAGGGCAATTTTCCTTTTGATGGAAGATACGTTTCGTTCGAGAAAATATAGCTTGATGAGCTCGGGTCTTTGTGCCATTGTATATCAACAATTTCTGCATGAAGTTGCATGCAAAAGGAGAGAAGTACTAAAACCAATAATCTATTTAACATATTCAAGAAACGATTTTCAACTCTTATTATTTTAATATAACTAATTTTTCATAATACTGGGCGCTACTTCCATCTTCGCCCTTTACCTGAATTTGATAAATATACACTCCTTTTCCAATAGCATCACCATAATCATCAAGGCCATCCCAAGAAATTGGTCCAACCCTAATGTTTTCACTATACAAGTTCTCGCGAAACGTCTTTATTACTTTCCCCGAGATGGTGAAGATTTGTAAGGTTATTTCTAAATTTTTTCCTGGTTGATTATGTTCAAAATAAAAGCTGGTGCTGGTGGTGAAAGGATTTGGGTAATTCAATAGATGAGCTAATGCAATTCGTGCATCTGCAGCTACAAGAAATTCGGTATAGGCACGTGAAGAATTATTGTAGTTGTCGAAAGCTTTTACTTCTACTGAATGCCTTCCCGGTGCTAAATCTGATAGGCGATATTCGATTTTTCCTTCCTGATAGGAATTTATTTTTGGCTCAAAATAAGAGCTCAGTGCAATGCTTCGCATACTTTGCTCGTCAAGAATTGCCATTATTGAATGCGCAATGTTTTCACTTGTAATATTGATTCCACTGGAATCGCTTAAGTGAACTAAGATAAGAGGCGAATTATCAGTGGCATTCCCGTAGATAAAGGAAGAGTCATTCATGTATAATTTTATTTCCGGCCCCACATTATCATTGTATGCTTTGGTTTCGGTTCCTCCAAGTAGTATGTTGTAGTAGCCATTGCATTCCAAATGCTTGTCGTTTGCAGCATAAAAGCTCAGTTTGCCAAAATCAAATTGATAAGCAATATCTTTAGGTACAATAAAGTCAATGGTAAATTCTCCATTTTTTACGCTGTTTTTAACTTCTGTAAGAAGGTTGTGCTGAAAATTGTAAGTAAAACTTGATATTCCTCCATCGTTTAGTAAAGTGTTGTAAGGTACTTTTTTATCGAATAGTTTAGTGGAAATGTAGCCGTTGAAATCACTGCGTTTTACACCCGAAGTGTCTGTTATTTGCCCAGTTACTCTTACTCTCATTAATGCTTTAAGGGTGTCGGTAGCTGCGTTTTGAGTAACATTGAGAACGCTATTTATTTTGGTTTTTATTGATTTTGAAGGAAGAGTTAGTCTAAGTGCTGGATCTCCCAAAAGGGTGAAATTTCGGTCGTTGAGTCCGCCGTTATTTATTACTTTGGTCTCCTTAAATACATCACCAATATGCGTGTTATCTCCTTCTTTTTTGGCAAAAATAATGTTGTAGAAGTTATTGTTGAGATTGAAGTTCGGACTAGAATACACTATTCTTGTCGTTGAGAACAAGGCTATAGCGCCCCCGTTTTCATTTAAGAGTAATGCTTCTCCAGCTGAGGTGGCGTCGATCATATCGAACCTGCTAAAGTCGCAAGTTGCAGTAAAAAACAATGGCATTTTTATTCCGTTTTTCAGTGCACGCAAATCTTGAGTTTCAATAACTCTTTCGGCGCTGAGTCCATCTTCTCCACCATGACCAGTATAATTTACTAAAAATACTCCCTTATTTATTTTATCGAATATGCTTTTTTTGGCTTCAGGATATAAAGGTTGAGAAGAGTTTCCTTCCTGTTTGTAGCTATCAAGATATACTTTATCGACATTGAAATTAGGGAAGTTATTGTCGATTTTAACTGCAAGTTGGTCTGCTTGCTTCATATGAATATTAAAATCTTCATCATCAGCAATGAACATGATTTCATTTTTCCAATTGGTAAATAAGTTTTCTTTTTCCGATACCATGTTGGTGTTTTGCCCATCAAAATAATTGGAGTAACTGAATATTTTGTCAACCACAACTTTCGCATCTTTTGCTGAACTTACTGGAATTCTTCCAATAGCAACATCGGGTAATTCGCTCGATGAAATAGTCCAAGCACCTTCGTGATCATCTAATAAAGCAAAAAAATCATCGGAGGTGTACGATGCTGTTTCTTTGGTGGAGTTTGCCGACTGAAAAGTTGGAATAAGATTTCTGTTTCCAGGCATAATATTTTTGTAGTCAAAAGTTCCATCTCCTAAAAATAGAACATACTGCAATGTGTCACTGCCAACATATGTTTTTTGGTACAACATTTTGATGAAATTTCTAATGCCGCATATGTCCTTAATTCCTCCCGAAAATTCGTTATATACTTCATTAATTAGCACAACATTAGCGCTTAAAGAGTCTTGTTGCTCATGAAAATTAGCCAGTCTTTGTGCTTCAGCTAAAAGCGCGGGATGTGTGATGATGAGCAGCTTTTTGGAAATTAGACCGTGTAAATTTTGGTTTTTTACTTGCTCATAATACATTGGATTTAACGCTTGTGAAGGATTAAATAGCACAAATTCTCTTAAAGTATCAGCGTTAACAGTGAAGGAAATGCTATCATTTGATAAAGTGTAGTTGATGTTTTTCACGTTTTCAAAATCAGTAATTTCCCATAGTGAAAGGTTGTTGCTACACTGAGTGATGTGGAAATCAATTACAGTGCCTGCTCCTGTTAGTTTTGGATTAGAAAAAGTAAGTGGAGAGTCAGTGTAAATTAATTTTCGGTACGCATTAACATCAAAAAAATCAATCCACCCTTCCGAAAAGCTATACGGCGCATTGTAAGTGAATTTAACGTCGATGTGGTCGTCGCTTGGTAGTATGCTATATAAGTTAGATGCGTTTTTTGCGATATCATCTGTGCTGTTTCCCGATATACCTGCTATAAATATGCTTTGCTTCCCCCCATTATTTACTTCAATATCAAACGTACTTCCAGCTATTGATTTGTTTTTTGCATATAACCTTGAATACAGTTTTACATTTTCGTTTTTGTCAACATTTGGAAAATTGATTGTGAATTCTTTGGTTGATGTTTCTCCAAAGTGATCTCCTAACCATAAATTGCCAGAGCGAAGTAAATTTCTTTCTTCTGCTTCATGAAATTGGCGGTCTAAAAATGAATATACATCAACAGTTTTAGTGTTGCTAAGAATTTGAGCGCTAATCTCTTTCGAACTATTGGAATTGAAGTTAAGGTAGTAAAATGTTGTGTCTGAATAAATATTGAGTTGATGTTTATACATCTCATCTATATCGTCATATTTCCATTGAAATCCCGCCTTTGCATAAAAAAGAATGTAATCTCCTTCGTCAAAAAAGCCATTTCCGTTGTCTACTCTTTTAATGGCTATCTCTGGCAGGTCATCTTTGTGCTTTACTGCATTGCCATAAGGAAGCATTTCGCTCCCGAAGGAGAATATTTTTATTTCATTTACCGATGAGATGTCACTTACGGTAATTCCACTGTTCTGCATAGATGTGTAATCAATTTTGTAGATCCCTTCTTTAATCACTGCATATTTGTACCATTTGCCTTGCGCTAGCAAAGACTGGTTGGCCGTTTTGTAATTCCCAAGTGATTTCTCTTTTGGATTTGTAGAACTTATATCGATTGAAATTGACTTTACTCTGCTGATTTCACCTGAGGTATTTATGAAAAACGGATTGAAGTGAATGTGTACAATTGTTTTATAAGAGCTAATTCCCCAAGAGAAATCCCATGATATCTTGTCTTTTAAATCTTGTTTTTTTATTGGGAAAATGTCTTCTTCGCTTACAATTTCCGATTCGCTTTCAAAATTATTTATGGAAATTGAATCTTTTATGCCTTCAATAAAAAACACAGCAGTGTGCTGATTTTCGTTGATTACTCGTGCATCAATATTTTGCTTAAAACTTTGTGAAAAAAGATTTAACCCGCTAAAAATCAATACTAAAAATATGACAGACGCGTTTTTCATTGTGTTGAAGGTATCTATTTTATCGCTTAATGAGAAAAAATATTTTCTTAAAAAAATGCTGTCAACGAAGTTTATTATGAAAATATTTTTGTTACTTTTAGATTTGCATTCATTATATTAGGGGTTAACATTATTAAAATAATTTGTATAATTGTGCCTGTGGAAATTAAACCAATTGGTATATTAAGTAAGATAGGAACAGCTTTTATGCTAGTTCTGCTGCTTGATTTTGTAAATCCAACCCTCATTAGAGCTCAAGATCCTGAGTTTACTCAGTTCTACGCAAATCCACTTTATCTTAATCCTGCTATGGCTGGTACACATCGTTGTCCGCGTATAGCCATGAATTACAGAAATCAGTGGCCAGCTATCGCTGGAACCTACGTTACTTATAGTGCTTCTTACGACCAGCATGTTGATTTTATGTCGGGTGGTATTGGTTTGTTGGTAACGAATGACCAAGCCGGACAAGGAACTTTGAATACTTTGAATGCAAGTTTAATGTATTCTTATTTGTTGAATTTAGGCAGAACTTTTTCTATTAAATTTGGCTTTCAAGGTTCTTACCATCAAAAAACTGTAGATTGGAATAAACTTACGTTTGGCGATATGATTGACGCTAAACTTGGTTTTATTTACAAATCAGCCGATCTTCAACCCAACAGAACAGTTTCTGCGGTGGATTTCTCTGCGGGTATTTTAGGCTACAGTAAGTCTTTCTTTATTGGAGGTGCAGTGCATCATATACTAGAACCTCAAGAATCTTTTTATACAGGAGGTAACAGTCCGCTGCCTATGAAAATCACAGGTCATGCAGGAGCAGTAATCCCTGTAGGAAGTGGTGGAGGAAGAAAAAGAAGAGGTGCCCCAGAAAGTTCAATTTCGCCGAACATCTTGTTTCAAAAACAAAGAGATTTTATCCAACTTAATTTAGGATTGTACGTTACTAAGGGGCCGATTGTAGGAGGTTTATGGTACAGAGGACGTGATGCGTTTATTATTTTGGTAGGTGTTCAGCAAGGTTTCTTTAAATTTGGTTATAGTTATGACGTAACTGTTTCTAAATTGACAAATGCTACTGCTGGTTCGCATGAAATATCAATGCAGTTGTTGTTCGACTGTAAACCTAAGAAGAGAAAATTCCGTCCATTAAGTTGTCCGTCGTTTTAAAAGAATATAAATATGAATGTTATGAATAAGATGAAGTTGTTTAAAGGAAGTGTTTGCGCTGTTGCAGCCATCACTCTTTTATCTGGTTGCGGTAAAGACTTGTCGAATACTACCGGTTGGACTTACAATGATCCAAAAAACGGTGGTTTTGAAGTTCAACCGTACGGTGAGCAGGAAACTGGTCCCGGACTAATCTTTGTTGAAGGTGGTTCTTTCACTATGGGTCAAACAGAAGATGACGTGATGTATGAGCACAATAACATGGCTCGTAACGTTACCGTTTCTTCATTCTATATGGATGAAACAGAAATTCGTAACGTGGATTGGAGAGAGTATGTATATTGGTTGTTGAGAGTTTTCGGACAATCTTTACCTGAGGTTCCTAAAAAAGCACTTCCAGATACTTTACAATGGAGAGATGAATTGGCTTACAATGAAGAATATGTTGAGTGGTATTTCCGTCACCCTGCCTACAATGAATATCCTGTAGTTGGTGTGAACTGGTTGCAAGCTACCGACTACTGTATTTGGAGAACCGACCGCGTAAATGAGATGATCATGATTCGCGAAGGTATCTTGAAAGTGAATCCTAATCAACAAGATGATGATAACTTTAACACTGATGCTTACTTATTAAATCAATATGTAGGTGAGGTTAAAGGAGATTTAGTAAGTCTTGACCCTAACGGAGGTGGATTTAGAAAAGTAGTAAGAGAAGATGGTATTTTATTGCCTCGTTACCGTCTCCCAACAGAGGCTGAGTGGGAGTTTGCTGCAATTGGTTTAGTTGGAAATACTATTGATGAGCGTATTGTAGACAGAAGAATTTATCCTTGGAATGGTCACTGGGTTAGAAATAAAGATGACCAATGGCAAGGTGAAATGATGGCCAACGTTATGAGAGCCAAAGGTGATATGATGGGGGTTGCTAGTAAATTAAACGATTCATATGATATTACTGCTCCAGTTCGTTCTTTTTGGCCTAACGACTATGGTTTATACCACATGGCGGGTAACGTATCAGAATGGGTAATGGATGTTTATCGTCCTTTATCTGCTGAAGATGTTAATGAGTTCCGTGCTTTCCGTGGTAACGTATTCAAAACATACAAGGAAGATGATTCAGATCCTGAACAATATGCTGTAAAAGATTCTTTAGGGCGAATGGTGTACAGAGAGGTTGATGCTGCTAAAGATAACTTGGCAGAAAGAAGAAACTACAAAAAAGCAGGTAACATTGATTATTTAGATGGTGAGTTTACTTCATCTGTATTCTTTGCAGACGAAGGTTACAAAGATCCTTCTAAAGACAACAAATTGATGTATGAAGCTGCCAATCCAACAACTTTTGGTCACTCATTGCTTTCTAACAGAACAAGAGTTTACAAAGGTGGTTCTTGGAAAGACAGAACATTCTGGATGGGTCCAGGAACAAGAAGATTCTTGAACGAAGACCAATCTACAGATTGTATCGGTTTCCGCTGTGCAATGCACCGTGTTGGAAGTCAGGTTCAATTTGGTGGAGATAAAGGAGCTAAATAATTTGAACTTTCAGTGTTCATAAAATATAAATCCCCTCGATTTTTTCGAGGGGATTTTTTTTGATATTAGTTTTATGGAAATTCAACAACTCTACGCACTCTTCCTTCAACAAGATCAGAAGGTAAGTACCGATACCAGAAAATTAGAAAAAGGCTCTATCTTTTTTGCTTTAAAGGGTGACACTTTTAATGCCAACGAGTTTGCCGTTTCTGCTATAGAGTCGGGTTGTTCTTATGCTGTAGTTGACGATAAAAACATTCAACATTCTCAATGCATTGCGGTGGATGATGTACTGCAAACCCTGCAGGATTTAGCTAGACATCATCGTCGTCAATTTTCTATTCCTGTGATTGGAATTACCGGTACTAACGGAAAGACAACTACCAAAGAGTTGGTTAATCAGGTTTTGAGTACAAAGTATACCGTGCATTGCACAAAGGGTAATTTCAACAATCATATTGGCGTGCCTCTTACATTACTTTCGATGGCTAAAGAAACAGAAATTGCAATTATTGAGATGGGGGCCAACCATCCATTAGAGATAGAGTTTTTGTGTAAGATAGCAGAACCCAATTATGGTTTGGTGACCAATATGGGAAAAGCGCATTTAGAGGGTTTTGGTGGTTTCGATGGCGTGATAAAAACCAAGTCAGAAATGTATCAATTTTTGACAGTACAACAGGGGAAAGTATTCGTTAATGCATCAGACGAATTACTAATGAAGCAGTCGGCATTGGCTCCTCAAAGATTATTCTATCAGGATATACAATTAAATGGAGCGGTTATTTCTACCAATCCTACCGTTAAATTTCAATTGAATTTTGGTTCAGAAAGTATAGAAATAGCCAGTAATTTGTTTGGCGAGCACAACCTCATCAACATGCTTTGTGCTGCCAGAGTGGGGGTGGAATTTGGTGTATCATTAAGTGAAATAAAACAAGCCTTAGAATCTTATCATCCCGATAACAATCGTTCTCAAGTGGTTCTTTCTGAAAAAGGAAATACCTTGATTTGGGATGCATACAACGCCAATCCTACCAGTATGAGTGCTGCTGTTAATGCTTTTGCGCATACGCCAAACGATAAAAAAGTAGCAATTTTAGGAGACATGTTAGAGTTAGGGGAAGAGGCAAATAAAGAGCATCAAGCTATGATTGCTTTGCTTACTAAGTTGAATTTGCAAGCATATTTGGTGGGACCCGAATTCGTTAAATGTTCTTCAACTTATAAATCATTTGCTAATGCCATTGAACTTAAAGAATATTTGATTCAATCTCCCTTGAATAATCACAGTGTTTTGATTAAAGGATCAAGAGGAATTAAGCTGGAAACGCTAAAAGAAGTGTTGTAAAAAAGCCCCGCTAATTGCGAGGCTTCTTTTGACTCATAAGTATTTTTTCAGTTTTGCATCTGAACTAACATCGTTCACGAAGAGTTTGATGCGTTGTTCGTCGTCTTTCGGACAAATTAATAGAACATCCTCTGTGTCTACTACTATGAAGTTTTTTAAACCATTGGCTACCAATAATTTATTGCCACTAACAGTGTAAATACTATTTTCTGAATTGTACACTTTTAGGTTTTTACCAATCAAGGCATTTCCTTTATCATCTTTGGCCAAGTGGTCATAAACAGAACCCCAAGTACCTAAGTCGGTCCAGCCAAAATCACAAGGTAAAACATACACGTTTTTCGCTTTTTCCATTACCCCGTAATCTACAGATATATTGGTGCATTCTGAGTAAGCTTTTGCAATGAAAGCTTCTTCTTGAGCGGTATTGTAAATGCCTTTTCCTTCTTTAAAAATATTGCTGATTTCAGGAAGATTTTTCTCCAATGAATTGATGATGCTTTTTGCCGACCACACGAAAATACCGCTGTTCCAAGAAAAGTCACCGCTTTGCAAAAAGAATTTAGCCATTTCTAAATTCGGTTTTTCAGTGAAGGTTTTTACTTTTTTCAATCTAGGTTCAAAAGCGTATGATTCTTCTGTTGCTTGAATGTAGCCATAGCCAGTGTCTGGTCGGTTAGGCTGAATACCCAAAGTAAGTAGGCAATCGCTTTGAGAAGATGCGTCTAAAGCAGTAGTAATCACTTCTGTGAAAATGTCTTCTTTTAGAATCAAATGGTCCGACGGCGCAACAATTAAGCGAGCGTCGGGATTGATTTCAGCAATTTTATAACTTGCATATGCTACGCAAGGTGCTGTGTTTCGGCGCTGCGGTTCACATAAAATTTGATTGTCGTCTAGTTGAGGTAATTGTTCTTTGATCAAGTCTTTATATTCAACATTAGCAACAATAAAGATGTTTTCTGGTGGACAAACTTTTAACAATCTATCATAGGTGAGTTGAAGCAGTGTTTTGCCCACATTAAGAATATCGAGAAATTGTTTCGGTTTTGAACTTTTGCTTATCGGCCAAAATCTGCTGCCGATACCGCCTGCCATTATTACGCTGTAATTATTTTTCATGATTTATTTTTCTGGTCGCTAAGATATTAAAATAGGTTAGTAATTCGTAGGTATAACGCATGCAGTCAGTTTACTTTCTCTACTGGTGTAGAAGCATAAATGGTGTACCACTTTTTGTTGGCTAAATTGTAGCATTTGTAACGCAATCGAATTTTTTCTTTTTTTCTAAAGGTTTCGCTTCGGTCTACTACTTTAAAATGGCTGTTGTGCGGCAATTCGTGTAAAACCAATTGTGGCGCATGTTTGTCAGCGATTTTGATGGCGTTTAGTAAAATGTGATTACTATAAATATTTCCTTTTAAGGCGTCAGCTTCTGCATCTATCGCATCTCGCAAGATGATTGGTATTCTATTGCTATTTCGCAGTTTGATGAGCAAGTAACGGAAGTTTTGTTTCCATTCTTTACCATGCGGACTAACCCTGTTGCCAAATTCTTTCCAAGTCATGCAATGTGCCCATTCATGTAAAAACACAATTAGCATGAAGTAGGGGGTAAGGTCGTTGTTCAATTCAATGTAAGGAGATTTGTATCTTCTTCGTGCAAAGCAGCCCAATCGCGCTTTTCTTGGTTCGGTAATGAAAATATCACATTCACTTCCGCGCAGCAACTGATGCACAAACACTATGGTTGGTGCAGGAAGCAACTTGTAGAAGTCGGCGCGGTCGCTATATTTTCGTAACTCTCTCCAGCTTTTCATAATTCTTACTAAAAGAAGGACATTCGCTGCACTTGCTCTTGTGATGTCCCTTGCATCCAGAGAAGATTATCGCTACACAAAAAAGGAAAGCAAAAAGTTTTTCCATAATACAAGGTTTATAACATCGTAAAAATAGTAAATTGATTTTCTAAATAATGCCTATTTTTGGTAAAAATGCAGTAATGTTTAAAATTTTCAAACAGTTTGGCGGATACTTCTATATGCTGCGTAAGACATTCACCCGTCCGCAAAAAATGAAAGTCTTTTTCACGAGATTTTTCGAAGAGGTAGAGTCGATAGGCTTAGATTCTCTGGCTATTGTTGCTATTCTTTCTGTTTTTATGGGTGCTGTTATTTTAATTCAAAGCGCCTACAACTTCTCTAACCCCTTGATACCTGAGTATGCCGAAGGTGTAGCTACCCGCGATTCTATGCTTTTAGAGTTTTCTCCAACTATAATTTCCCTAATCTTGGTGGGGAAGGTGGGTTCTAGTATAGCCTCTGAATTAGGCACTATGCGTGTTACTGAGCAGATTGATGCATTGCAAATCATGGGTGTTGATCCCATGAATTATTTGATTCTTCCAAAAATAGCTGCTGGTGTTTTCATTATCCCTTTCCTAATTGTCATAAGCATGTTCTTAGGTATTTATGGTGGTTATTTAGCTTCATTACTCACAGGGGCTATTTCTCCAGGAAGGTACATCTACGGAATTCAGTATGATTTCGTGCCATACTATGTTTTATATGCACTGGTAAAATCTTCTGTTTTTGCTTTTATCTTAACTAGTGTTTCTTCATTTCATGGGTATAATACGCAAGGTGGTGCATTGGAAGTAGGAAAATCGAGCACTAAAGCTGTGGTATACAGTACCATCACCATCATCTTTTTCAATTTAGTACTCACTAAACTTTTATTGAACTGATGATTGAAGTTGCTAATATATCTAAGGGTTTCGGGGGGAGACAAATTTTATCTGAAATTTCGATGTACCTGGAAACAGGTAAAGTAAACATGGTTATCGGTCAGAGTGGTGCTGGTAAATCTGTATTTTTAAAGTGTTTAGTAGGTTTAGTAAAAACAGATATGGGTGAAATTTTTTACGATAGAAGAAATTTTACCGAAATGAATTACCATCAAAAAAAGGAATTGCGTCAAGAGGTAGGTATGCTTTTTCAGGGAGCTGCATTGTTCGATTCATTAACTGTAGAGCAAAATGTTGTATTTCCTTTAGAGATGTTTACCAAAATGTCGAAATCGGAAAGACTGGATAGAGCTAATTATTGCTTACAAAAGGTGAACTTAACCAATGCTAATAAGCTTTATCCCGATGAGATTAGCGGTGGTATGAAAAAAAGGGTGGCTATTGCTCGCGCCATTGCAATGAATCCTAAGTATTTGTTTTGCGATGAGCCAAATTCGGGTTTAGATCCACAAACGTCGATTGTAATTGATAATTTAATTAAGGAGATTACTCAGGAGTTCAATATGACCACGGTTGTGATTTCCCACGATATGAATTCTGTTATGGAGATTTCAGATAACATTTTCTTTATTTATAGCGGACAGAAATGGTGGGAAGGAAGCAAGAATGATTTGCTAACTACCGATAACAAGGAGTTGTGTGATTTTGTTTACGCTTCTTCTTTTATGAAGGAATTTAAGAAGTCTCAAGGAAGATAATTACTGCACAATCAACTTACCTAGTTTACTATTTCCTACAGTGTAAAGATAAATCCCCGAATTTAGGTCAGTTAAGTCTAATTCAGAGAAGTATACACCTTTCGTTTTATTTCCTTCTTCTCTTTCAAAAATCAGTTGACCGTTAATGTCAAATAAGCTTATTTTAATATTTTCATTTTCAGCAACAGAATAAGAGATAATTGCTTTATCGCTAACTGGATTTGGGAAACAATTTGCCGATGTCTTCCCTTCATTAGTATTAATGCCCAACCACGTTTCATCGTATCTCATTTTAACGCCAAAATCGAAGTGCTCTGGTACTTGAATAGGCCACACATTCACCCAATAGTAGGCATAAAAAGCTTCATACATTTGTGAGTTGGTAATAGGAAGTAGATTTAAATAGTTGGCAAAGTAAGAACAGTTTAATTCATCTTCATAGTACAATGGAAAAGAATTGGCCCCTTCTTCTTGCCACATGGTTGTTTGAAAGGTGTTTCCCGATCTTGTGATGGTGTCGTTTGGATTATATGAAAAGCCAGGTACAAATTTGAGCGCAACAAATACGTTTTCACCTGCTCTAAATCTAGGTAGATTAACAGGTAATTTTAATTCTAATAAATCTAGTGTTGTACCCAAACTTACGAAATCGGTGTCAAGCAGAACTTTGAGAGTTGTTTTTCTGGGCAATTCCATTTCGCCAATTCCATCTGCTCCTGCTTTAAATTTCAAATGATCGAAAGAAACACTGTTAACCCCAAAACTGTTGATAATATCACTTCCACTAAGTGCGGCAATAACGGCGCTAGAATCGCTCCCAACTTCTATTACTAGTGTATCAACCACATCACTTTTAGATTTTCTATGGTATCTAAATGGAATGCGCACCGAATCTACATAGTAGGGCAAGTGTTTACTAAAGTCGGTATCCCAAAAAGTGGTGAATGTTGAGGCTGTTGGACTCGTTACTGAAGCTACTTTATAATAAAATGATCTTCCAATACCATCAGTATAATCAAAGCGGGCAGTATCGGGAAAGATGAAATCTGAAATATAGAACTGAGAGCTAGAACCGTTTGGAGACATGGCGTATACTTCGCCGTAGTTAAACCATTTTTTTATTTGGGCACCTCTAAGCTCACCTGAATTCGCTGGATTAATTGGTGTAAATCTGTTTAAGCCATCTTGAGGATATAAAGGAATAACTTGTGCTTTGAGAACTAAACCCAGAAATATGGAACTTATAAATAGAATATTTTTCATCGCAGCAGTTGTTTGTGACAATGAAGTTAGCAAACACTAACTTCATTGCCAACTTTATTATACTGTTTCGTTTGCGTATTCTTCTATTGGCAAGCAGCTACATACTAAGTTTCTATCGCCATAAGCATTGTCAACTCTGTTTACCGAAGACCAAAATTTGTTTTCTGAAACATAAGCTAAAGGCTGAGTAGCCTTCGTTCTAGAATATGGATGATTCCATTCGCCTAGGATATCAGCGATAGTATGCGGTGCATTTTTTAGCACATTGTTTTCTTTGTCCGCCAATCCGTCTTCAATCTCTGCGATTTCCTTTCTTATTTCAATAAGCGCGTTGCAAAATCTATCTAGTTCCGATTTCGCTTCACTTTCTGTAGGTTCAATCATAAGTGTTCCTGCTACTGGAAAACTTACAGTGGGTGCATGGAAATTGTAATCTATCAATCGCTTAGCAATGTCCATAACTTCAATGCCAGCGGTGTTTTTGAAATGACGGCAATCGATGATCATTTCGTGTGCCACGCGATTGTTGTTTCCCTGATAAAGAACTGGGTAATGTGATTCCAATCTAGCCTTCATATAATTAGCGTTCAACATCGCCATTCTTGTAGATTCCGTTACACCTTCTCCACCTAGCATTCTAACATAGCCGTATGAAATCAAAAGAATTAAAGCACTTCCAAATTCTGCCGCTGATACTGCGTGTATAGAATTGTCGGTTTGATTCTGTCCAAAAGGGTGTTTAGGTAAAAACGGAACCAAGTGCTCAGCTACACCAATTGGGCCCATTCCTGGACCTCCACCACCATGAGGAATAGCAAAAGTTTTGTGCAAGTTAAGGTGACAAACATCCGCACCAATTTCTGCCGGATTGGTAATACCAACCTGTGCATTCATATTTGCCCCATCCATATAAACTTGACCACCATTCTCATGAGCTATTGCAGTAATTTCCTTGATGGCAGTTTCATAAACTCCATGTGTAGATGGGTAAGTAACCATTACACATGCTAACTTATCTTTGTGCAATTCTGCTTTCGCTTTCAAGTCGTTTAGATCTACATTGCCTTGTTCATCACATTTGGTAACAACTACCTCCATACCAGCCATAGCAGCTGATGCTGGATTTGTTCCATGTGCTGAAGATGGAATCAAAGCTATCGTTCGTTGCTTCTGTCCCTTTGCTTCCAAATATGCTTTTATTACCAACAAGCCAGCTAATTCGCCTTGGGCGCCAGAGTTTGGTTGGAAAGAAATGCCAGCAAAACCAGTGATGGTTTTTAAGTATTCGCCCAAATTGTTCACCATTTCTAAATATCCTTCTGCCTGATTTTTTGGAACGAAAGGATGGAGGTTTGCAAACAAAGGATTACTCAAAGGCATCATTTCCGCTGCAGCATTCAATTTCATGGTGCAAGAGCCCAAAGAAATCATAGAGTGAACGAGCGATAAATCTTTATTTTCTAATTTTTTAATGTAGCGCATCATCTCTGTTTCTGAATGATATGTATTGAAAACAGGATGAGAAAGGAAAGCTGATTTTCTTTCTAAAGCAGCAGGCAAACTAGAATTAGTGGTTAAAACTTGCTCTAAATAAATAAGTCCGGCTTTTTTGTTTAATGCACTAGCAATAGTAGAAAGCAAAGTATTTAATTGAGATACTGTACTCGTTTCATCAACAGCAATCGTAATACTTTCGCTGTTTAATGAGCCCACATTGATTTCGGCAGCCAAAAGAGCTTGCTTTATTTTGTCGATAGTCGAGCTGCTGTCTTTGATACAAAGTGTATCGAAAGAAGAGTCAGACGATATCGTTAAACCTAATTCCTGAAGTTTTTGTTTGAGCAAAGTACTTTTTTGGTGCACTTCTGTGGCGATGGCCTTGATGCCCTCTTGTCCGTGATACACCGCATACATACTTGCCATTATAGCCAATAAAGCCTGAGCAGTACAAATATTTGAAGTTGCTTTATCGCGCTTAATGTGCTGTTCGCGAGTTTGTAAAGCCATTCTTAATGCTTTTTTACCACGAGAATCTATAGATACGCCAATTATTCTACCAGGCATACTTCTTTTGAATTCATCTTTGGTGGCGAAGAAAGCCGCATGTGGTCCGCCAAAGCCCATAGGCACACCAAATCGTTGTGAATTACCAAACACAATATCTGCTCCCCATTCACCCGGAGCTTCTAGCAAAGCCAAAGCCAACAAATCTGAAGCAACAGCAACTTGAATTCCTTTGTTGTGGGCACTTTCAACGAAAGAAGCGTAATTCTCAACACTGCCTTCAGCATTAGGAAACTGAACCATAGCACCAAAATAAGTGTCGTTCAATTCCACTTTTAAATAAGAACCAATTTCTAAATCGATAGCCAATGCCTTAGCACGAGCTTTCAATACCGAAATGGTTTGCGGAAAACATTTATCGTCAACAAAAAATTTATGTGCATTTCTTTTCACTGCCTCTCTGCTGCGCGAATTGTAAAGCATAATCATAGCTTCAGCTGCAGCGGTAGCTTCATCTAGAAGAGAAGCGTTGGCGATTTCCATTCCAGTAAGGTCGCTTACCATCGTTTGAAAATTCAACAAAGCTTCTAATCTTCCTTGCGCAATTTCTGCTTGATACGGCGTGTAGGCAGTGTACCAGCCTGGATTTTCGAAGATATTTCTCAAAATTACAGGAGGAGTAATTGTGCCGTAGTACCCTAATCCAATATATGATTTAAACAATTTATTTTTGTTGGCTACAGCTGTAATATGCTCCAGATACTCGTTCTCGCTCATTGCTTCGGGCAAGTTTAGTTTTTTTGCTAAACGAATATGTGCAGGAACAATTGAGTTTGCCAAATCCTCTGTAGATTGTGCATTTATTGCCTGAAGCATTTCTTTGATTTCAGTTTCTCCTGAACCAATGTGACGACGAGTAAATGGTGCTGACATATTTTTATTTTGAAATGAGCCACAAAAATAACTCATTTGCTAGGTATTGTGTACTAATACTGCTTCTATTTACAAGTTTTTATTCACCGCTTTACTTTTCTATATTTGGCGCATAAATAAAGAGAATGAAAAAGATTGCTTTGATTTTATTAACAATGTTGGCATTTGTGCAATTTTCAATTGCACAAGATGTAATGCAGTACATGAACGGTAAGGAGAAAAAGGTTTTTTACGATTCGCAGGCAGGTGAGAACGTTTATTATTTCAAAAAAGAGGGTGGTAAAAAACGCAAAATCGACAAGGAAGAGGTCTTTAGAATTTTTCGTAAAAGTGGTGATACCGTTTACGTTTATGTGCAAGATTCATTAATGGAAAATGAATACAGTGTTAATGAAATTGAAAGAATGATGAACGGACAAAAAGAAGCACGAAAATATTATAAACCTTACTTGAATTTGGTAACAGGTTTTTGTGTTGGTGGCGCAAGTGCTTATGCCGGTTTATTCTGGAGTTTCTTACCTCCAGCTGTGTATACCACAATTTTAGGTGTTAGAGAGGCGAATAGCGCATATTTTGTTGTTTCAGATGATAGTTTATACGATGATGAATTTTTCATGGAAGGATATGAAATTGGCGCTGTGGCTAAGAAAATTAAATATTCTGTAATAGGCGGAATAGCAGGTATTGCTGCAGGCTTTGCAGTGTTCAATATGATTATTCCTAAGGTAGATGCTATGAAGTAATTACTTCATAGCTTTTTTCAATCCTTCTTTCAAAACCTTTATTGTTTTCTTAATGTCTTCGTCGCTGTGTGCAGCCGATACAAATCCTACTTCATAGCCTGAAGGTCCCATATATACTCCGTTTTCCAACAAGTAGGCATATAATTTTCTAAAGCTGTTCATCGATTTTGGGTCGATATCATCTGCGGTTTTAATCTCGTCTTTAGAGAATCTCAACCAAAAGATAGAACCAACAGAAACCATTTTAAATGGCATTTTTTCTTTTGTAGCAAATTGGTTTACACCATCACATAATTTCTTGGTTCTTTGTTCTAAAGATTTATAGAATCCTTTTTTCAAACATTGCGATAATTGTGCTTTTCCTGCGCTCATGGCCACCGGATTTCCAGAGAGCGTTCCTGCTTGATAAACATTTCCATCGGGCGCAATTTTGCTCATTATTTTTGCACTCGACCCGTAAGCACCCACAGGCATTCCACCACCAATAATTTTTCCGTAAGTGATAATGTCGGGTTTAATTTTGTACAAACCAGCAGCACCTTCAAAGCCTACGCGGAAACCACTAATCACCTCATCGAAAATCAACAAGGCGTTGTGTTTCTGAGTGATTTCTCTTAGGTATTGCAAGTATTTTTTTCCTTGTAAAAGCAATCCATTGTTGGCTGGAATTGGTTCGATGATGATGCAAGCAATTTGATTGTAAAAAGTAGAAAATGCTTTTTCGATTGCTTTGGTATCATTCAATGGAAGCACAATTGTTTCATTGGCAAAGGCCTCGGGAACACCAGCAGATGATGAGGTTCCGAAAGTAGCCAAGCCCGAACCTGC
>JBMTCG010000040.1:0-22385 GCA_049430665.1 Flavobacteriales bacterium
TGACACCTCGATTTCTCTATTTTTTATTAGTCCGATTTAACGGGGGGAGGTCAATGGTGCTTATATCCCTAATTTTGAAATATTGATATTTAATCGATGGGGAGAACAAATATATCATAGCACTGATTACACGCAGGTTTGGGACGGAACATACATGGGTGATAAAGTGCAAGAAGATGTTTACGTAGTGAAAGTGTTTTATGGAGTGAATCAAGAAAGTGGTGTGGTAAAACGACACGAAAGAATTTCAAAATTGGTGGTATTGTATTAATAATAGATTAAAGTTGAATAATGTTTTGATACAGCTTTTTGCACATCAATGAATAGCTTTATTTAGGCCGCAAAATCCTATGATTTTATTGAGCTGTGCATTTCAATGGGGGTTTCATGAGGTGTTGATGCAGATGTAATTATCTACAATCAATACTTAATAATTTATTCATGTTAATCTGCCGAATTTTCGCTTAAAAAGTCTAGTTTTGCGAGCTTATTAAGGGCTTTAATGCTTTGCAAAACATGAAAACAGCCGAAGAAATACGCTTAGAAGAAGCCAAGTCGAAAGTTAAACATTGGAAGCGTTGGGGGCCCTACCTTAGTGAGCGTCAGTGGGGTACGGTACGAGAAGATTATAGTGCCGACGGTTCTGCTTGGGATTATTTTCCGCATGACCATGCTCGTTCTCGTGTTTATCGTTGGGGCGAAGATGGTATTGCAGGAATATCCGATCATTATCAGAATTTGTGTTTCAGTGTTGCTATGTATAATGGCAACGATACTATCATAAAAGAAAGATTGTATGGCTTAAGTGGCACTTTGGGTAATCATGGAGAAGATTGCAAAGAGTTGTATTATTATCTAGATAATACGCCTACTCACTCTTACATGAAATATTTGTACAAATATCCTCATGCTAAATTTCCATATCGTGAGTTACATCATGTAAACAGAAACAGAAGCAAAGAAGAGCCTGAATTTGAGATTACAGACACGGGTATCTTTGATGAAAACAAATACTTTGATGTTCAAATTGAATACGCGAAAGATGGTCCTTTCGATATTCTTGTGAAAATTACAGCCTTCAACAGAGGTAAGGAAGCGCATGAATTATCTGTGTTGCCAACTTTGTGGTTTAGAAATTTGTGGGATTTTGGTGTTTGGAAACAAAAACCAAGCATCGAAAAGATAAGTAATTTAAAAGGTTTTTCTGGAGTACATGCGCAACATCACATTATTGGAGATTACTACTTGTACTTTAATGAGCCCGACAGATTGATGTTTACCGAGAACGAAACCAACATGGAGTGCATTTTTCATAAGCCCAATTCTTCTCCATATATCAAAGACGCTATTAACGATGCGGTAGTAAAAAACGATTTTAAGATTTTCGAAAATCATAATTTCGGTACTAAGGTTTCTCCTTTGTACAAAAGGAATATCGCAGGAGGTGGTAAAGAGGTTTTCTATTTAAAACTGACCAACAAAGAGACCAAAGAAAATCCTTTTGGTGATGCTTTTGAAGCCATTTTTAAAAAGAGAATTCAAGAGGCTGATGCTTTCTACGATAAGTTTGTGCCTAAAACCGCTAGCAATGATTTAAAGAATATTCAACGTCAGGGTTTCGCTGGTATGTTGTGGACTAAGCAATATTACTGCTATGATGTAGAGCGTTGGTTAGAAGGGGATCCCGGACAGCCAGTGCCGCCCGAATCACGAAAGAAAGGGAGAAACAAAGACTGGAAAACTTTACAAAATCAAGATATTATCTCCATGCCCGATAAATGGGAGTATCCGTGGTATGCGGCGTGGGACTTGGCTTTTCACTGTGTGCCTTTGGCCATGCTCGATCCTGAGTTTGCGAAGAAGCAGTTGATTATTATTACGCGTGAGTGGTATATGGCGCCAAACGGACAAATACCTGCTTACGAGTGGGCTTTTGGTGATGTTAATCCTCCCGTACAAGCTTGGGCGGCCATTAAAATTTACGAAACAGAGAAAAAGCATTACGGTAGAGCTGATGTGAAATTTTTGAAAAGAATTTTTCATAAACTCATGATCAACTTCACTTGGTGGGTAAATAGAAAAGATGCTAAAGGGAAAAATCTTTTTGAAGGAGGATTCTTAGGCTTAGATAATATTGGGGTTTTCGATAGAAGTGCGCAAATGCCTGGTGGTGGCACTTTAGAACAAGCCGATGGAACAAGTTGGATGGCTATGTATTCATTAAATATGATGAAGATGGCTATTAAAATTTGTGAGTACGATTCGTCATTTGAGGATGTGGCTACCAAGTTTTTTGAGCACTTTGTGTATATCTCAGAATCGCTAAACAAAGCAGATAAAGATTGGATTGGGGCCTGGGATGAAGAAGATGGTTTCTATTATGATGTTTTAAAATTGCCAGGTAGAAAATTTGTGCAATTAAAAATTCACTCTTTAGTTGGTTTGTCGCCCTTGTATGCAGTGACCTTGATTCATAAAGAAACCATGAAAGATATACCTGGTTTCAAAAAACGATTGAATTGGTTTGCTAAAGATAGAATCAAAGAGAATAAATACTTGGCAATAGAAAACTACAAAGAAGATGAAGATGTGTTGTTCTCTCTCATTCCAAAAGACAGAATGATTAAGTTGATAAAAGTGATGATTGATGAGAGTGAATTCTTAGCTCCTGGCGGAATTCGTTCTTTATCAAAGCGTCATAAAAATGCTTATTGTATTAATATAGAAGGAGAGGAGTATTGCATTGATTATCAGCCGGGTGAATCAACTAGTAACTTGTTCGGAGGAAATTCAAATTGGAGGGGGCCGGTTTGGATGCCAACCAATTATTTGTTAATCGAATCTTTAAGAGAATACTACAAATACTATGGCGATAATTTGAAATTAGAGTTTCCAACTGGTTCGGGGGTGGAAATGAATTTGGATGAAATTGCCAATGAATTGTTCAAGCGTTTGATTTCAATTTTCACATTGGATGAAAATGGAAATCGACCGGTAAATAACAATGAAGAATTATACAAAGATGAGCACTTTAAAGACTTGGTGTTGTTCTATGAGTATTTTCATGGTGACAATTCGAGAGGAATTGGGGCAAGTCACCAAACAGGGTGGACGGGTATCGTGGCTAAGCTAATTAATAAGTATCACTAATAATCAATAAATAATAACGGGAAATTATGGCAGCAAAAAAAGCAACAACAGCAAAGGCAGAGGCGAAACCTGCAGCAAAAAAAACGAGTGCAAAAAAGCAAACATCAATTGTTACATTTGAAGATATTCAAAAACGTGCTTTCGAAATTTATTTAAGCAATGGCGGAGCGCAATCTGCAGAACAAAACTGGGCGCAAGCTGAAAAAGAATTGAGTAAGTAGTGAGTTACCTGTCTTTCAATAAGAAGCAATTAGGCAATCACGAATTTTCTTTTCACCGAGAATTTCTAGAGGCTAACGAAACCGGAGCATATTCGAGTTCTACAATTTCTTTATGTAACACTCGTAAGTATCACGGATTGTTGGTTTTACGCCAGCCGTATATTGATGATTTTCGCTATGTAATGTTAGCTGCTTTAGATGAATCAATCAACTACAATCAGCATCATTTTCACTTAGGAACTCATCAATATCCAGGCGTTGTGCATCCACAAGGTTTTACCTTGATGGAAGAATTTGAACTAGAAAAAATTCCGACTTGGATTTATCAGCTGGGAGAGATAAAACTGAAAAAGGAATTGCTCTTGGTGCAAAACGAAAATCGTTTGCTTATTCGCTACACTTATTTGGAAGGAAAGGAAAATGTTCAGCTTAAACTAGAACCTTTCACAGCTTTTAGAAATTACCATTCTGTTGGTAAAGTGGGACGAATTCACCACGATGTTAATAATGTCGAAAACGGAGTGAGCTATCAAATGTATCGCGATTTCAACGCTTTGAATTTTCAGGTTTCTAAAGAGGCGCATTTCATGCCTACCTTCGAATGGAACTACGATAACGAGTATCTGCGTGAGTTAGACAGAGGCTACGATTTCAAAGAAGATTTACTTTCTCCAGGCTATTTCTCCCTATTGATGCACCCGAAGGAAGAAATTGTTTTTTCTGTAGGAACGTCTGAGGTAGTGCCTTCGCATTTACAAAATCTCTTCGTTTCAGAATTCAAGAAGAGAAAGAAAATTACCAATTTCGAATCGGCATTAGACATTGCCGCAGAACAATTTATCTCTGAAACTAAAAAAGGAACAGAGATTACAGCTGGTTTTCACTGGTTTGGAAGATGGGGTAGAGATACCTTTATTTCTTTGCCAGCTTTGACTTTAAGCAGAAATCAACCAGAGGTTTGCAAAGCGGTAATGAATACCATGCTGCAAGATTTACAAGACGGATTGCTTACCAATATTGGCGTTGGGGAAGAAGCGCGCTACAACTCGGCCGATGCATCGCTTTGGTTTTTTTGGTCTTTGCAGAAATACGCTGCACATACCAATAACACTAAAGGATTGTGGTTGGAGTTTGGTGCCAGAATTAAAGAGATTTTAGAGAGTTATAGAAAGGGGACTTGGTATAACATTCATATGACTGAAGATGGTTTGCTGTGGGGCGGACAAGCTGACGTTGCGCTTACATGGATGGATGCTATGGTAGATGGAAAACCTGTTACTCCTCGTGCTGGTTACGCCGTTGATTTAAATGCTTTGTGGTACAATGCCATTTGTTTTTCAATAGAATTAGCAAAGGATGCAGAAGATAAAGAGTTTGTAAAAAACTGGACTAAGCTTCCGGCTTTAATCAAGAAGTCTTTCAAAGCAAAATTCTATAGCGAAGAAAAAGGCTATTTGGCCGATGCTATCGAACACGATTTTGTGGATTGGAGTATTCGTCCGAACCAAGTTTTTGCAACATCACTTCCTTATTCATTAATAGAGGGTGCTGCTGCTAAATCAATTTTGAAAGTGGTGGAAGAAAAACTTCTAACGCCAAGAGGATTAAGAACTTTGAGTCAGGACGACTTTAAATACAAAGGCATTTACTGCGGTAATCAAGAAGAACGCGATTTGATGTATCATCAAGGAATTGTTTGGCCTTGGCTGCTCGGTCACTTTTGCGAAGCTTATCTAAATATTCATGGAGAGAAAGGGGTGAAATTCGTTACTGACATTTACCGTACTTTCGAAGATGCTATTACAGAATACGGAGTAGGTTCAATAGCAGAGATTTACGATGCTGAAGCGCCTTTTAAAGCAGTTGGCACTATTTCTCAGGCTTGGAGTGTTGCTGAATTACTGAGAATAAAAGAGATGATTGATACAAGAACACAAGGAAAAAAGAAGAAAAAAGATTAGTTTTACAAAATAATTAATAACAGGGAGATGCGGGTTTTAATGTTTGGTTGGGAATTTCCTCCTCATATATCGGGAGGTTTGGGTACTGCTTGCTACGGCATGGTAAGCGGACTCCTACACAATAAAGTAGATGTTTTGTTTGTTGTGCCTAAGTTATACGGCGGTGAAGATGATAAATTCCGTTTTGTAGATGCCAATAAAGTGGTGGTAGATTTTGGTGACCAAACCATCATCAACAGTTTGAAAAGATTAAATTACCTGCAAATTAATTCTCCAATAGTTCCTTATGTTTCTCCCGAAGATTTCATTCTTTCTCAAGAAGAGCGCAATGAATCGAAACATGTTTTAGAAGGAAATAAAGTAAAATATGCTTTCTCTGGCAAGTACGGTAAAGACTTAATTAAAGAGGTTGAACAATACGCTTTGGTGGCGATGCAAATCGCTAAAGACAATACTTTCGATGTTATTCATGCACACGACTGGCTCACATACCAAGCGGGTATTGCAGCCAAACAAGTAAGTGGTAAGCCATTGATTGTTCATGTTCATGCTACTGAATTCGACCGCTCTGGTCAGCACGTTAACCAAGCGGTTTACGATATTGAAAGAGCCGGATTTCACGCTGCCGACAACATCATTGCGGTGAGTCGTTTAACACGAAGAATTTTGATCGATAGATATGATGTGCCTCCGCATAAAGTAGTGGTGGTGCACAATGCGGTTGAACAAAGAGAAAAGAGAGTATACAAAAAGGAGAATCTTTTAGATAAGCAAATAGTGACTTTCTTGGGAAGAATTACTTTTCAAAAAGGTCCCGATTACTTCGTTGAAGCAGCTCGTAAAGTGCTCGATGCTATGCCCGATGTTCATTTTGTAATGGCCGGACATGGAGATATGTATCTTAAGTTGATTGATAGAGTGGCTGAATTGAAGATGAGTTCTCGATTCCATTTTACCGGTTTCATGAATTCAGCAGAAACCGATAAGATTTACGGAATGAGCAACGTGTATGTAATGCCATCGGTTTCTGAACCTTTTGGAATTACGCCGTTAGAAGCTATGCGCTCTGGCTGTCCGGTAATCATCTCAAACCAATCGGGCGTTGCCGAAGTTTTGCGCTATGTAATTAAAGTTGATTTTTGGAATATCGATAAGTTGGCCGAATCTATCATGGGCTTGTTGGCCTACCCAGAAATATCAAAAATTTTGGCCGAAGAAGGATGGAAGGAAGTTGAAGGCATGAAGTGGGAATACGCTTCCTTAAGGGTTAAAGAAGTTTACAGTGAAACATTAAATCAGGTAAGATAATGAAGAAGTTGTGTTTTTATTTTCAAGTGCATCAGCCTATGAGGTTGCGTCACTATCGTTTTTTTGACATCTCAAAAAATCACGATTATTTCGACGATAAGTTCAATTTTGAAATTATGCGCAAAGTAGCCGACAAATGCTACTTGCCAATGAACCAACTTTTATTGGATTTAATTCACGAGTTCAAAGGTGAATTCAAAGTTAGTTTCTCTATTTCGGGTACTGCTTTAGATCAATTTGAAATGTATGCTCACGATGTATTGGATAGTTTCAAAAGTTTGGCTGCAACAGGTTGTGTAGAGTTCTTAGCTGAAACCTATTCTCACTCACTTTCTGCTTTGGTTAGTCAAGAGGAATTCACCAATCAGGTGAAAAGACAAGCAGCGAAGATTGAAGAGTTGTTCGGACAAAAACCAAAAGTGTTTAGAAATACAGAGTTGATTTACTCCAACCACATTGGTTGGATGGTGAATCAAATGGGCTATAAAACAATGCTTACCGAAGGTGCCGACAAGGTTTTAGAATGGAGAAGTCCGAACTACCTGTACCAAAACGAGCACTGTCCCGATTTAAAATTATTGCTAAAGAACTACAAACTAAGTGACGATATCGCTTTCCGTTTTTCTCAAGCATCATGGGATGCTTATCCTTTAACGGCCGACAAATATGTAGATTGGTTGAAATCAATTTCATGGACAGAAGAGATAGTAAACCTCTTCATGGATTACGAAACGTTTGGTGAGCATCAGTGGAAGGAAAGCGGAATCTTCGATTTCATGTACCACTTGCCGCGCTTGGTGTTGAGCCGTTCTGAGTTCCGTTTCTGCACGCCATCTGAAGCGGCACAACAATTACAAGTTCGCGGACAAATATCTGTAGACAATCCAATTTCATGGGCCGATATGGAACGCGATTTATCTGCTTGGTTGGGTAATCACATTCAAGATGACGCCTTCGAAAGTTTGTATCGTTTAGAGGAAAAAGTGAAGCGCATTAAAGATGCCGACATCCAAAGAGATTGGGCTTACTTGCAAACTAGTGATCATTTCTATTATATGTGTACCAAGTTCTTCAATGATGGCGACGTACACAAATATTTCAATCACTACAACACGCCTTACGAAGCTTTTATCAATTTCATGAATGTGTTAACCGACTTTGAAGAAAGAGTTAATCAGCTTATCAAAGCTTTAGACGCGAAAACTGAAAAGAAAGCAGCTCCAGCTGCAAAAGTGGTGGCTCCTAAAAAAGAAGCTCCTAAGAAGGCCGTAGCTGTTAAAAAAGCTGCTCCGGCAAAGAAAAAAGTAGCGGCTAAAAAAGCAGTAGCTAAAAAGAAGGCAGCACCAGCTAAGAAAAAGGAAGCGCCTAAAAAGAAAGTGGTAGCTAAAAAAGCTGCACCAAAAAAGAAGGATAGACCTGTCCGTCAACTGACGGAAGCCCCAAAGAAAAAAGTGGTAAAGAAGAAATAATAAAAAAGCCCATCAATTGATGGGCTTTTTTGTTTTTAACATTATTGTCTTATTGCGATTTGTCTTTTTCAAACGCCACGAAGAAGTTAATCCATATTATTCTTGAATATCTGTACATGATAGGCATTAATGCCGATAATTCGAGTAATCCGAAAATGAGATAATAGTGTATTGGGAAGTCGGGAAAAACGAGCAATAAGGAAACAACCGACGGTATTGTAAATGCAACGCCCATAGCATAACTAATGTACATAGCGCCAAGATAAAATCCGGGTTCCATATCAAATACTAAATGGCAATGCTCACATTCGTCAAGCATTTTTAATCCTTTAAGAGAGTAAGGATTTGATCCCGCAAAATAGTCGCCTTCTTGGCAACGCGGACATTTCATTTTAATGATGCTGTATGCTTTTGAACCTTTGGTAGCCATATTATTTTTTTGTCATTTCTTCGTTGTAAAAAGTCTCGAAGGTTTTTGTTTTGTAGTGATTGTCGTTGATGTAGCGCAAACAAATTAAAAATTGCTCGGCATTTAAATAACCAGGAATTCCTTGTATTTTTTTGTTTATCCCATCGATGTAAGCAATAGTTGGGTAACCAATTCTTCCGTCTTCTGAACCGTATTGCGTAGCAAACTGATGAGCAGTTCTCCTATTTAAAGGAACTCCTAAATTCACTAAAGTTTCATTGTTGAATACAATGGTGTCGGGTCTTTCTGCATTGAATTTTACTGCGTAAAAATGTTGGTTTACATACTCAATTACCTTAGGATCTTGAAAGGTAGTGGCGTCAAGCTGTTTGCACCAACCACACCAGCTGGTATATAGATCCACCATTATCTTTTTTGGTTTTTGTTTATTTAACTTTTCGGCTTCCTGAATAGTGAGCCACTTTATACTTGCAGTCTCTTTTTGAGGTGTTTTTGAAATAAAAGAAAAAGACATGATTAGAGCCGAAACGACTATAAATGAGGCGATAAATAACTTTTTCATAGTTGATGAATTAATTGAGAAATTAAAGTACAAATTATCTTTTAAATAATTTTCTATCAGCAACAAAAGTTCCAAAAGGTAAAAGCGATGCTATTAACGCTAAAAAAATGATTTTAAAATTCCATTTTTCTTCTCGAGCTACAATTAGCACCCATATGCAGTAAGCGATAAAAAGCACTCCATGCGTCATTCCTACGAAAAAATTAGGTTCAGGAATATTGTATATCTTTTTAAGAGGCATCGTCACACCAAAAAGCAGTAAATAGCTAATGCCCTCTAGTATGGCCCAAAGCTTCAATATTTGTAAGTTATTATTCATCTGTTAATATTATGCCGATAAAAGTACACAAATTAATCGCCTATTTAATTAAATTCGCACACGCATATGGAAACACAAAAATTACAAAGTTTAGCGCAAAATCTAGAAGGTGTTTTGCACTACGATCATACCATGAGAACGCTTTATGCTACAGATGCATCGGCGTATAGAGAAATGCCTACAGCCGTAGCTTTTCCTAAAACTCAAAAAGATTTACATACATTAATCGACTTTGCATCGAAAGAGAAAACGTCGTTGATTCCGCGTACGGCGGGGACATCTTTGGCCGGACAAGTAGTAGGTAACGGTATTGTTGTAGATGTGTCTTTGCATTTCACAAAGATTTTAGAAGTAAATAAAGAAGAGCACTGGGTGCGTGTTCAACCATCTGTTATTCGTGATGAGTTGAATTTGCATTTGGCTAAATTCGGATTGTTCTTCGGTCCCGAAACCAGTACCAGCAATCGTTGTATGGTGGGTGGAATGGTAGGTAACAACTCATGCGGTGCCCGCTCTGTTATTTACGGAAGTACACGTGAACACCTACTTGAGGTGAAAGTTATTTTGAGTGATGGTAAAGAAACTACTTTTAAAGAAATGACCCTTCAGGAGTTTGAAGACAAATGCGCTGGTAAGAATGTGGTGAGTCCGCTAGAGCAAAAAATTTATCAAAACATCAAAGATATTTTAAGCAATCCTGAGAATCGCGCTGAGATTGAAAAGGAATATCCTAAACCTTCTGTTACCAGAAGAAATACAGGGTATGCCATCGATTTATTGAAAGATGCCGAGCCTTTTAAAGCGGGTGGTGAAAAATTCAATTTCTGTAAATTGATCGCCGGTTCTGAAGGTACTTTGTGTTTCATGACCGAAATTAAATTGAACTGTTCACCTGTATTGTCGAAACATTCGGCTATGATGTGTGCGCATTTCGATTCTATTGATTCTTCATTAAGAGGAAATTTAGTGGCTTTGAAATACAAGCCTTCTCAGGTAGAATTAATCGACCATTACGTGGTAGATTGTGTTCGTGAAAATATTGAACAAAGTAAAAATGGAGATTGGGTACAAGGAACACCTAAAGCCATTATGATGATTGAGGTGCATCGCGATTCAATGGAAGAAGTGATGGCAGTGATGAAAGATATGGAAGCCGATTTGCGCGCTTCAGGCTACGGATACTATTTCCCAGTTTTGGTAGGTGAAGAAACTAAAAAACCCTTGACTCTGCGTAAAGCAGGATTGGGCTTATTGTCTAACATTCCTGGCGATGCCAAAGCTGTTCCTGTTATTGAGGATACTGCAGTTGATGTAAATGATTTGCCAGAATACATTGCTGAGTTTAACAAAACTTTAGCCGAGCGTGGTTTGTACTGTGTGCATTATGCACATGCCGCAACGGGTGAGTTGCACCTTCGACCAATTTTGAACTTGAAAACAAAAGAAGGTAACGAAATGTTTAGAACCGTGGCGCAAGATATTGCTACATTGGTGAAGAAATACAAAGGTTCTTTAAGTGGTGAGCACGGTGACGGAAGGTTGCGTGGTGAGTTCATTCAGTTTATGATAGGGCCAAAGAACTACGAGTTGGTCAAATCAGTGAAAAGAGCTTGGGATCCTCAAAATATTTTCAATCCAGGAAAAATAGTGGATACCCCTCCAATGAATACTTTCTTGAGATATACAGTGGGGCAGCAAGATCCTGAACTAGATACCATTTTTAGATATCCTGAGGGATTGTTGAAAGCAGCCGAGCAGTGCAATGGTTCTGCCGATTGCCGTAAAACCGAATTATCAGGTGGTACTATGTGCCCTAGTTATATGGCTACCCGCAACGAAAAAGATACTACTCGTGCAAGAGCAAATATTCTTCGTGAAGCTATTACTTATGGCGGCAGAGTGAATCAATTTGATGCGCCAGAGGTGAAAGAAGTAATGGATTTGTGCTTAAGTTGCAAGGGTTGTAAATCTGAATGCCCTTCGAATGTCGACGTTGCCAAAATGAAGGCTGAATCATCTTACCAATATTATAAGGTACATGGCGTTCCTTTCCGTTCTCGAATGATTGGTGATGTAATGAAAACCAATGCTATTGGTGCGAAGGTTCCAGGTTTGTTCAATTTCTTTTTATCTGCTCCAGTTTTTTCAAATGCAATTAAAGGAGTGATGGGCATGGCGCAAGAAAGACCTATGCCTAAGTTGCACAAACACACTGTAGAGAAATGGTTCAAGAAAAATAAAGCAAATAACTTCGGCGTAAAAACAAAACCGACAAAAGGAAAGGTTTTGTTGTTCAACGATGAATTCACCAATTACTACGATGTCGTTCAAGCCGAAAAAGCGGTGTTGTTGTTAACGCATTTGGGCTACGATGTAGAAATTCCAAATCATACTTTTAGCGGTAGAACATACTTATCTAAAGGTATGGTAGATAAAGCAAAAGCATTGGCTAACGAGAACGTAGCGATGTTACAAGGTAAAGTTACCAAAGCTTCTCCAATGGTAGGTTTAGAGCCATCTGCAATTCTTACTTTTAGAGATGAGTATTTGGATTTGGTAAACGAAAATTTAATTACAGCTGCCAAAGAAATTGCTAGCAATACTTTCTTCATTGATGAGTTCATATCTAATGAAGTACAAAAAGGAAACATCACTTCTGATTTGTTTACTACTGAAGAAAAAACTTTGAAAGTACACGGACACTGTCATCAAAAAGCTTTATCTTCTTTAACGCATACCAAGCGAATGTTAAGCTTACCTAAAAACTATAAAGTAAACATGATCAATTCAGGTTGCTGCGGTATGGCGGGGTCTTTCGGTTACGAAAAAGAACATTACGATATCTCTATGAAAGTAGGGGAGTTGGTGTTGTTTCCTGCGGTGCGAAAAGCCGACAAAGGAACTATCATTGTAGCGCCTGGACACTCTTGTCGTCATCAAATTCACGATGGAACCGGTGTAGACGCTTTGCACACAGTGGAGGTTTTATGCGATGCTTTAATTAAGTAGAATGCGAAGATTAAAATTATTATTTGGTTTAAGCTTACTTACGTTTTCCTTGTTTTCGCAAGATCGTTTGGGCTTGGCCAATAGTAATTACATGCCTGTAACCACAAATCTATTCAATCCTTCATCTATTGTTGATTCATACACATGGTTAGATATTAATTTGGTGGGTACATCTTTGTTTTTTCACAACAATTACTTGTACATGCCTGGTTCTAAGTTGGCACCTTCCGATAGATTTACTTTCAATTTTAGTTTGAATGGTGAGTTAGGGCAATTCGATAATAAATTCGATAAGAATATTTACGCCGATGCTAATGTTTTTTTTCCGTCGGCATCTCTTGTACTTGGCAGAAGTAGTGTAGCTATTAGCGCCAATAGCAGAAATGTAGTAGATATTCGAAATATACCCTGGCAAGTTGCTAACGGCATGTATAATGGTTTTCAGAATGAAACGAGTTTGTGGGGTGAAAAAATTGAAGCCGATAATTTAAAGGTGAATCAATTGTCGTGGTTAGAAGTAGGTGCCTCTTTCGGAACTTTTGTTTATGCTTTTGATGAACATGTTATCACAGCAGGATTGAGCATTAAAAAACTGTGGGGTATCAACGGTTTTGCAGCGAAGGTTGATGATTGGGATTATACTACCGAAGATCAAACTACCATGCATATAGAGAAGTTTAAAGGTGTGGTAGCACTTGCATCGGGTTTTGGAAGTGGCAAAGGATATAGTGGTGATTTAGGTATCACGTACAAGAGATTTTTTAAATGGGCGAATCAATACAGGCCAAATGACAAAAGAACGTCTTGCAACAGAATGCCTTACCGCTATAAATTAATGGCTGCTATTACAGATTTGGGAAGTATTAAGTTTTCAGAAAATGCAACGCTTACTACCTATACCAGTTCAAATAGTGATTGGAATGATTATACACACAACAATGTTGCATCGGTTAATGATGTAGCCAATTTCTTTTCTACAATGGGCGGTAGTGTTCAGTCTACGGTTGAGAACTCCTTTTCTATGGGGTTGCCAACTGCCATTACAGCAGCAGCTGATTACAATATTGGTTATGGTTTTTATGCTGGAGCAAATATGTTGTATGGTTTACCTAGTCTTTTTTTGTTAGGACCTCAAAAACCATTTCAGTTATCTGTAATGCCTCGCTTTGAAAGTCGTTTTTTCGAAATGTCAATTCCTGTTTCCACCATCAATTTTCAAGATTTACGTTTAGGATTTATGATGCGTTTAGGCTGGTTAACGGTGGGAACCGACAGGTTTAATACATTTTTGTTTGGAGATGTTTATGCTGCCGATGTTTATTTATTACTGAAGTTACCGTTCTATACAGCGCCGCAATGCAAAGAGAAAAAATCAAAAGCAAAGAAAGCTCCTTTTTGTCCTAAATTTAGATAACATCTATTTGAGAAATTTCAAAGCAATAATCGATGGTTATTTTGGTGAAAATTATTCTTCCACCTACTTTGACGGTAATGTTGTAAAATCGAATTACAAGACAATTCAAAATGAAAATGCAATGCTAATTTATTCTTCCAAAGGAGATAAATATTACTTGAATTTAATTGTGTCTAGAGAAAAAGGGAAAGGACATGGAACACAACTGCTTAACTTATTTAAAGAAATAATCGCTGCCGATTTTTATGTTGAAACATGGTTGTATGAAGGCAATACCGGCTTGATTAAATGGTTAGAAAATAATGGTGGACAGGTGATAAAAGTGGTGAAAGATTTTTGGTTGGCCGACAGTATCTCTGAAAATTATTCATGTTCTATTTGTGGTTATCCTTGTAGATGCACAATGGTTTTGTATCATGTTAAAAACAGTCGGAAAGAATAACGATTCCCAAGAATATCACTAGCGTAAAAGCCGATTGTTTGTGCTTCATTTCTGTGGCTGTTGAAGAACTTAAGTTGTTGAAGTTTCTTACGTTTACAATAAAAAAAATTAGAGTAGCTAAAACATAATAAATCAAATCATTTGCATCGTAAGTACCATCTGTAATGTGTGTTTTTTGCAAAAATTCTAAAGTAATACAATACAGTAAAGGGATAGAAAACCAATATATGTTTTTACTATTGACGTTGAATTTCCATAACATTAAAAAGAAACTTAATGTGCTAAATAACCAAAGAGCCGAGGGTAATGAATAGAATAGCGATGAAGGTAAGAGCATGAAAAGATTAGAGCTTGCTTTTCTATAATCGACAAAAGCGTTGTGTAAAAATGAATGGTTAATTAAGAGATTGATTAAGGTGTGTTCGCTCCTAAAAGACACATAAATTAAGCAAGCAAAAAGCATTGGTGTTAATACACACAAATAAAAATGCCTTTTGTTGTTCCTAATCACATTCATTGCGGTAAAAGTAGAAAGAAGATTGATTTTACTGACAAAACACTGACCTGAAAAAAAATCAAAGATTTACTTCGTAAGTTTTCATTAAGGTTGTACATTTGCACCTTCGTTGTAAAAACTCTTTAAAACCCTTGCTATGATTGAGAAAAGATGGATTATCTCGTTTTCGTTAATTTGTGTAATAGCCGTCTTGGCAGTAACATGGGAGTTTATGGGCGGAGGTGTAAATACTGCCGTAACTCCTATGAGTGACCCAGCTATAGTGGGTGCCGATGTGGCGTGGATTCTTACTTCTTCTTGTTTGGTGTTGCTGATGACGCCGGGTTTATCTTTCTTCTACGGAGGAATGGTGGGTGCAAAAAATACCATTTCTACCATGTTGCAAAGTGTTATTTGTTTGGGGGTGGTAAGCATATTGTGGGTGATGGTTGGTTTTTCTTTGGCTTTTGGCGACGACTTGGGCGGTTGGGGTTTTATTGGAAGTCCGAAAACCTACTTCATGTTCGATAATGTTAATCAAGCTGTAAACAGCTCTCTGGCTCCAACTATTCCATTAATTCTTTTCGCAGTATTCCAATTGAAATTCGCCATTATCACTCCGGCTTTAATTACGGGTTCTTTTGCCGAAAGAGTGCGTTTCATTTCTTATTTATTATTTGTTTGCTTGTTCAGTTTGTTAATTTATACTCCACTATGCCACATGATTTGGCATCCACAAGGTTTATTGAAAACGCACTTTAAAGTGCTCGATTTTGCTGGTGGGACGGTGGTACACATGTCGGCAGGTTTTGCCGCTTTAGCTGGTGCTTTGGTGCTGGGTAAAAGAACAAAATCGAATCATGCACCAACCAATATTCCGTTTGTTTTATTAGGTACTGGTATGTTGTGGTTTGGTTGGTTTGGTTTCAATGCTGGTTCGGCTTTGGCTGCAAATGGCACCGCAGCTTTAGCTTTCGCTACTACCAATGCTGCTTCTGCAATGGCGATGTTAACATGGATTTTCTTCGATAGAATCAATGGAAGAAAAGTATCTGCCATGGGTGCTTGTATTGGCGCTGTGGTTGGCTTAGTAGCTATTACTCCGGCAGCTGGTTTTGTTACTATTCCTCAAGCGGTATTCATTGGTTTTCTTTCTAGTATCGTTTCTAACGTATTGGTGAACTGGAAAAAAATGAAAAAGATGGATGATACTTTAGATGTATTTGCTTGCCATGGAGTAGGTGGTATTATGGGGATGATTTTAACTGCTGTTTTTGCGAATTATGTTGATCCGGCAACCGGACAAAAAGTGGGTTTAATTTATGGTGGATACCATGACTTCTTCTTGTCGATGCAGGCCTTGTTAATCGTTTCTGTTTTTACTTTCGGTGGAGCCTTCGTATTGTATAAATTCACCAATATGATTATTCCGTTGCGAGTAACTGAGGAATCAGAGAAAATCGGATTGGATATCTCTCAGCACGATGAATCGCTGGATATGTCGCAGGTGCCGCACTAATCAAATTGAAATTTATTGAAAGTCCCGATTTGCTAATGAACAAATCGGGACTTTTTATTTCCTCTCTTTTGTTTTTTGCCAAATAGAGCGGAAATCTTTGAATTTCAGCAAACAAAGTAACACTTATCAACAATTGTTGAGAAACCGTTCCCGATAAAGTCGGGAGCGGTTTTTTGTTTTCATTTCCTAACATTAAATTTACAGCAAAATAAACCTTTGGCAGTTTTAGACGACATAAGATTTAAAATGGGAGAATTGGCCTTTAAAGCCATTCCTACTTCTGAAAGGGAAATAGTGCCTGTTAGTTTTTCTCCTGGTAAAACCTGCGGAATTCTTTATCGTGCCTACGATGAAGAGGAAACTGAATTGATTCGTAAGTTCGTGAAATACCTTAGAGACTATAAACTTTCGGTATTGGCCTTGGGTTATTATGATACATTAAAAATGCCCGAAGGCGTAAATCCTAAGCTAGAGTTTGATTACTTTACAAAAAAGGATTTAAATTTGTTGATGCAGCCCAGCGGTAAAATTGTAACTAATTTTATTGAAGAGCCTTACGATATATTGATTGATACTAGTTTGGAACCCTTTTTTCCCTTCAAGTACATCGTTAATCAATCGAAAGCGAAATTTAAGGTGGGCCGACAAGAATTAGCGTACAGCAATCTTTTCGATTTAATGATAAAAATAGAGGAGGGGAAAGATTTAAAATATTTGCTGCGACATATTGACCATTATTTGAACATTATTAATAAAGAGTAATTATGAATTTGAAAGGAACCGGAGTAGCACTGATAACACCATTTACCAAGGAAAATGAAGTAGATTATACCGCATTGACTAATTTGGTAAACAAGGTGATTGAGGGTGGTGTGAACTATTTGGTGGTATTGGGCACAACAGGTGAATCGGTTACTCTTACAAAAGACGAAAAGAAAAAAGTTGTTGCAAAAGTGAAGGAGGTTAATGCAGGAAGATTGCCTATCATGATTGGGATTGGGGGAAACAATACATCTGAAATTGTTCAAGAAATTCAATCAACAGATTTTACTGGGATTGCTTCAATATTGAGTGTGTCGCCTGCTTATAACCGTCCGTCGCAAGAAGGTATTTACCAACATTACGCCGCCATTGCAAAAGTTTCTCCTCTTCCGGTGGTATTGTACAATGTGCCAGCAAGAACAGGTAGTTCGGTTGCAGTTGAAACATCATTAAGATTGGCTAAAGATTTCAAAAATGTCATTGCCATGAAGGATGCTTCTGCAGGTTTAGAACAATGTAAAGGCTTGGTTTTCGGTGGTTTTGCAGTAACATCGGGCGATGATGGTTTGGCTTTGGATATGATTAAGTTAGGTGCAGTAGGTTTGATTTCTGTAATTGCCAATGCTTACCCTAAGGAAGTTGTTGCCATTGTAAATGCCGCTTTAGAAGGTGATTTTACTAAGGCTCAAGAAGCGCATAACCATTTACTACCTGTTATGAATGTAGCTTTCGACGATGGTAATCCATCAAGCATTAAATATTTTCTTCACAAACAAGGCTTAATTGAAAATACATTGCGCTTGCCGCTGGTGCCGGTGAAGAAAGAGAGCGCTGAGAGAATTGAGAAGGTTTGGGGGAGTTTTAAATAAAACAACTTCAGCATCTTATTGAAATTTTCACATCAAATTTTGACTCCAATAATTATCATTAATTTAATGAGCAAAGTGCTATATTAATATCAATCGCGATTTAAAGTGGTAGCGTAATATTTTCCTTATCAAACTTAATCTTTCTACTCTCACTTTTTTTACTAAATTTGCTCGCAACTTATTAAGTTGCACATGGCAAAAACAATCAAAAACTCTATTGAAGAAGGCTTAACATACGATGACGTATTGTTGGTACCTGCTTATTCTGAAGTGCTTCCAAGAGAAGCCGACATTAACTTGTCTTCTAAATTTACCCGAAATATAGTGCTTAGAACCCCAGTGGTGAGTGCTGCTATGGATACCGTTACCGAATCGGCAATGGCTATTGCTATGGCGCAAGAAGGTGGTATTGGCGTGATTCACAAAAACATGTCGGTTAAAAAACAAGCCGATGAAGTACGCAAAGTAAAAAGAGCCGAGAATGGTATGATTCTCGACCCTGTTACAGTGCCCAACACTGCTAAGGTGGCCGATGCTTTTCGCTTAATGAGCGAGTTTGGTATTGGTGGTATTCCCGTGGTGAACAAAGACAATCAGTTGGTGGGTATTGTTACCAGTAGAGATTTACGTTTCGAAAAAGACAAGTCGAAAGACATCTCTAAAGTGATGACTAAAAATGTAATCACTGCCGATGAAAAAACCGATTTCTCTCTGGCTGAAGCTATTTTACAAAAACACAGAATTGAGAAATTACCTGTTGTTGGAGCTAAGAATAAGTTGATTGGATTGATTACTTATAAAGATATTATCAAAATTAAATTGAGACCTAACGCTTGTAAAGATAAGTTAGGTCGTTTGCGTGTTGCAGCAGCAGTAGGCGTTACTGCAGACAGTATGGTTCGTGTAGATGCGCTGGTTGCTGCAGGTGCTGATGCTGTGGTGATTGATTCTGCTCATGGTCATTCGAAAGGTGTTATTGAGATGGTGAAAGCCGTTCGCAAAAAATACAAAGATTTACAAATTGTTGCGGGTAATATCGTAACTGCTCAAGCTGCTAAAGACTTGGCGAAAGCCGGAGTTGACGCAGTAAAAGTGGGTATTGGTCCGGGTTCTATTTGCACCACACGCGTAATTGCCGGAGTAGGGGTTCCTCAGTTAACCGCCGTTCAAGATGTTGCCGAAGGATTGAAAGGAACAGGCGTTTCTTTAATTGCCGATGGTGGAATTAAATATACAGGAGATTTTGTGAAGGCATTGGCCGCTGGTGCCGATGTTGTAATGGCGGGTTCATTATTTGCCGGTACTGATGAGTCGCCAGGAGAAACCATTCTTTTTGAAGGAAGAAAGTTCAAAAGTTATAGAGGAATGGGTTCTATAGAAGCGATGGAATCGGGTTCTAAAGATCGTTATTTCCAAGACAACCAAAGCGATTCTAAAAAATTGGTTCCCGAAGGTGTAGTAGGTAGAGTGCCTTACAAAGGAACTTTATCGGAAGTGATGTATCAAATCATTGGCGGATTGAGAGCAGGTATGGGCTATGTGGGTGCTCCTGATATAAAATCGTTAAAAAAGAGTACATTTATACGAATCACCGCTGCTGGTATGCGTGAGAGTCATCCACATGATGTGTCAATCACTCGTGAGGCTCCAAACTACAGCAGTAAGTAAAACTTAAAAACCTAAACAAACAATGAAGAAGTTAATAGTATCTGCATTGCTGCTAAGCGCAGCGTATGTTAATGCACAAAATCTAATTAAAATTGGAGATCAGCAAATTACTTCTGCTGAGTTTTTGCAGATGTACAACAAAAAATCATCTTTTCAAGATACTTCTAAAACTAAGGAAGAATTGATGAAAGAGTATTTGGATTTGTACACTAAATTCCGACTCATCGTGAAAGAAGCAGAGAGTTTAGGATTGGATACTACCAAAAAGTTTATCGATGAATTGGCTGGCTATAGAAATCAATTGGCCGAATCTTACTTAACCGATAAAAGTGTTAGTGACGAGTTAGTGAAAGAGGCCTACGAAAGAATGAAATATGATAGGCATGCTAGCCATATTTTAATATTGAGTCGTCTCGATGATATGCCAGAAGATACTTTGAAAGCCTACAAAAAAGCATTAGAATTAATGAATCGCGCAAAAGCAGGTGAAGATTTTGCTAAGTTGGCGAAAGAAAATTCTGAAGATCCTTCGGCAAAACAAAACGGTGGTGATTTGGGTTTCTTTTCTGCTTTAAGAATGGTATATCCTTTTGAAAGTGCCGCATACAATACGCCTGTAAATGAGGTTTCAAAGCCAGTAAGAACAAAGTTTGGTTACCATATCATTAAAGTGCATGCAGAACGTCCGTCGGTAGGCGAAGTTAAAGTAGCGCACATCATGGTTCGATTGAAAGAAAATGGAACGGCCGATGAAAATAAAAATGCTGAAGATAGAATCAATGAGATTTATGGCAAACTTCAGTCGGGTTCTACTTGGGAAGAAATGGTGAGAATTTCCGAAGACTACCAAACAGCACAAAAAGGGGGAGATTTGGGGTATTTCGGACCAAACAAATTTCCTAAAGAATTTGAAGATGCATCTTTTGCTTTGAAAGAAAAAGGTGAAATTTATAAACCTACTAAAACCGCTTATGGCTGGCATATCATTAAATTGATTGACAAAAAAGGAATGGATAGCTTCGAGAAGATGCAAAGTGAGTTGAAAAAATCTATCGCTAAAAACGATAGAAGTAATTTGAGTAAAGATGTGGTGTACAATAGAATTATGAAGAAAAACGGATTCAAAGAGTTTCCTAAGAACCTAAAAAAGATTTTTGAAATCACCGATTCTACATTAGAAATGGGGACTTGGAAAATTCCGGCAAACGTGGAATTGAAGAAGCCTTTGTTTCAAATTGGCAACATTAAATACACCCAAAAAGATTTGGCAGACTATATGTTCACCCGAGAAGGATTGCGTAAGAATACCAATTACAAACAACTGGTTAATCAATACTATGATAATTTTAAACACGAAAAAGTGTTTGAGTTTGAAAACAAAAACTTAGAACAAAATTATCCAGCATTTAAAGCTACAATGAAAGAATACCGAGATGGAATGTTGAAGTTTGAAATTACCGACGCTAAAGTTTGGTCGAAAGCCAGCAGAGATACCACCGGTTTAAAAGAGTTTTACAATGCCAACAAAGACAAATGGATGTGGCCAAATAGAATTAAAGGAGATGTTTACATTTGTATCAATGCTGAAGTGGCTAAACAAGTGAAAGCATTGTTGGATAAAGGGAATACTCTCCCTCAAGTTTTAGAAACAGTGAACAAAAGCTCTCAATTAAACGTGCGTGTTTTACAAGGTGCATACAGCAAAGAAGATTATCCAGCTCTTGGTACTTTTTATTGGAAAAAAGGAGTAAGCGATGTTGCTGAAAACGCGTCTATGTTTTACGTGTTTAAAATTGATGATATACTTTCTCCAACACCTAAGAAAATTGAAGAGGCGAGAGGTATCATTACTTCTGCTTACCAAAATTATTTAGAAGAAAACTGGATGAAAGAGCTACGTGCTAAATATCCAGTAGTTGTAAATAATGATGAATTTAATGTACTGCTTAAACAGAAATAGTTTTAAACTCTCTAAAATAGTGAAGCAACTGGTGTACACCGGTTGCTTTACTATTTTTATGGGCTGTTCTCCTTTTGCTGCCAACAACGATCCTTCTGAAAAGGAATTGGCTAAGGTAGGCGTGTACACTTTGTATTTGTCGGATGTGCTAGATGCTGTTCAAATCAATGGCGATAAAGACAGCGCGGCAACCGTTAAATTGTATATAAACAACTGGGTGAAGAGTCGCGTGGTATTGCAAAAAGCCGAAACCGAACTGTATGCTGAAGAGAAGAAATTTAGCAAACAATTAGAAGAATATAGAAACTCATTGATTCGTTACGCCTACGAAAAAAAATACATTGCCGAACATCTAGATACCGTTGTAACAGAAAAAGAAATTCAAGCTTTTTACAATCAAAACGCTAAAAATTTTGAGTTGAAGCAAGATGTGGTGCGCGTGCGTTACGCCCTCTTGGATAAAAAGAAAGGCGCTTTAAAATCGAAAGCCAAAACATTGCTGCAATCAAACAAAAAAACAGCTCAAAAAGAGTTTCTTGATTTCTGTAAAAAGAACAAATTGCAAGGTTATTGGGATGACAGTACTTGGGTGTTTTTTGATGATTTCATAAATATAGTTCCTATAGTAACTTACAATAACGATGATTTTCTTCGTTCATCTAAATACTATGAAGGAGCAGATTCCGTTAAGTACAGCCTCGTTACTTTTACCGATTTTAAAATTAAAGATGGCTCGTCCCCCTTGGAGTTTGAACGCGAGAAAATTAAAAGAATTATTTTGAATCAACGCAAAATAAAATTGGTGGAAGAAATGGAGAAGTCGGTG
>JBMTCG010000041.1:0-22155 GCA_049430665.1 Flavobacteriales bacterium
CACAACATGTTAGAAAGTGATGTATTTGTTCCTGCTGCTGTGGTAAATATCATCAAAGAACAATTTGAAAGCAAATCACAACTAAGGCTGAATCAGGGATTCCTGATAATTGGCTGTGGTAAATATCATCAAAGAACAATTTGAAAGCAAATCACAACACTGTACGTTGCAAATCTTGAATAACACCGGCTGTGGTAAATATCATCAAAGAACAATTTGAAAGCAAATCACAACCATTAATAACACTACGTTTACTTACTTTTAGCTGTGGTAAATATCATCAAAGAACAATTTGAAAGCAAATCACAACTGCGAGTCGTAGGTGCTCCCTTACTTGTGGGCCTCGTTTATTCCTGATGGCCATTTTGTAAAAGTTCGTGCATTTTATCGCTTATTCCGGAATATATAGCCTCGATAGCTCCCGGAGTTTGCTCTTCTTGGGCCGCAATCTTGTCAATTATTTGCTGCACTTGCTTTGGGTCGTCCGACTCAATAGCCGTATTTACTAAGCTTTTAATTTCTTCCCATTCCATTACTTAGCAATTTTAAAGGTTTTTAAATCTAAGCAAAACTCGTTAAATAAGTTAATTAAAAAGTCGTAAACTTTTCCGTATTCTTTTTTCAAATAGTCTTGCGCGTGAATGTAAACAGCCATATTTTCGGCTTAAAACTCTGACCAATTACTTGAGCCGTAAAAAGTAACGCTGTAGTAAATATCATCGAAGAACAATTTGAAAGCAAATCACAACGATAAAAACTTTTTCTTTGGGGCAATACACATCACACCAGCCAATGTGCATTGCCCTCAAATAAAAAGTTGGGGAAAGATTTAACAATAAATCTGAAAATACCTTTGAATGGATATAAACGAAGAAGCATCAGTCGGTTGACTGATGCTTCTTTTGTCAATTTAAATAGCAAGAATACTGCCCTCAAGCACGCTTAGAGTGTTGGTTGACTTTCTTTTTGTATTTGTCCGCCATATGCCGGACAAACTTCATATGACGAACCACATGACTCACACATAACTGCTAATACAGATACCAATAAAATAAATACTCCCGCTTTCTTCATGCTCTTAAGGATTTAATGTCGTTTTTTTTTGCCTATTTTTGGTAGGAAAAATCGTAAGATAAAAATATTTTTTTGAAATGACAAACATCAATCCGAAAATTGAAGCCAGCTGGAAAGAGGTATTGATGCCCGAATTTGAAAGCGATTATTTTCTAAAACTTAAGTCCTTCTTAGCCGAAGAAAAAAAGAAACACCTTATTTATCCGCCCGGAAAAAATATTTTTGCCATCTTCGATTTTGTGCCATTTGATAAAGTTAAAGTGGTTATTTTGGGACAAGACCCCTATCATGGCGAAGGGCAAGCACATGGCTTATCTTTCTCTGTGCCACAAGGAATGAAAATTCCACCTTCTCTTCAAAACATTTTTAAAGAATTAAAAAGCGATTTAAATATTGATGCACCCAATTCTGGAAATCTAGAAAAATGGGCACAACAAGGTGTATTTTTATTAAACGCTACACTTACCGTTAGAGCCAATGAAGCTGGCTCACATCAAAAAAGAGGATGGGAACAATTTACCGACAGCGTCATCAAACGATTATCAGAAAAAAGAGAAAACCTCGTTTTCATCTTGTGGGGAAACTATGCACAAGCCAAAGAAAAGTTAATTGATACACAGAAACATTACATCATTAAATCGGCGCATCCTTCCCCGCTATCGGCTTACAACGGATTTTGGGAAAGCAAGCCTTTTTCGAAAACCAACACTTTTTTAGAAAGCAAAGGATTAAAAGCAATCAATTGGGATTTAAAATAACCATACTAAAAACTTTACAACACCAAATCCAAATCTTGTTGGTATTGATGCTATGTTCCCTTTCGGCTAAATCGCAGGTGGATTCTATTGATTACAAACTTTATTTTCATTCCGATTCAAGTTTCACCTCTATCCAACAATCTTATGTTGATGTTTATAAAGCAGATAAAATAGATGGCGTTTTAAACAAAATGATGCTGCGTATTTACGACGAGGGTTATGTTGCCGCATCAATAGACTCTATTGTATACAGCAACGATACCGCGCAAATCTATATGTTTTCTGGATTTAAGTACCAGGTTAAAAGAGTGGATTTATCAGGCGTGAATCCCTTGTTTTTAAAATCGGTAAACATCAAAGAAAAAGAATTTAAAAACGCAGCATTCAACAATAAAATACTTTCCAAAAGCGGAGAAGAATTACTCAAGTATTGCGAAAACAATGGCTATCCTTTTGCGCGTGTATTGATAGATTCGGCAACTTTTAATGGTAATGAAGTAAATTTAAAAGTGAAGTTAGAAACCGGACCAGTAGTTAAAATTAGAGAGATTGTTATTCACGGCGACGCCAAAATAAACACCAAATTCTTGTACAATTATTTAGGCTTAGAGCCCAACGATATTTATAAAGAAAAAGTAATTAGCAATATCGATTCTCGATTACGAGAACTTTCGTTTTTAGCCATCGAAAAAGCCACTGCTATCTCTTTTACTTCTAAAGGAGTGATTTTACACTTGTTCATCAACAACAAAAAAGCCAGCACTTTTAATGGTGTGGTGGGTATCTTGCCCAACAGCAGCAACACTGCCGCAGCAACGCAACAAACAAGCATCGCCTTTACTGGTGATGTAAGTATGCACCTCGCCAACTTGGCCAAACAAGGTGAAATAACAGATGTTAAATGGAGAGGTTTACCAAATAAAACTCAAGAATTAGATTTAAAACTCAATTACCCCTTCATCTTTTCATTGCCCATTGGTATTAGCGGAGCGCTCAATTTATTTAAACAAGACACCTCTTTCATCAACTACAATTCTACTTTAGGTATCAGTTATTTATTTAAGAGAAACAACTATTTAAAAGCCTTTTGGAACAAGAAAGGAAGTTCATTGCTCAACAGCGTTTCTACCACCAATGGCATTCAAAACAATATTCAAAGCGATGCTACTTCTTATGGTATCGAAGGCTTTAAAGAAAAGTTAGATTACAGATTGAATCCTACCAGTGGCTATGTTTTTATGCTTACCGCTCAAGTGGGTAACAAAACTATTGCTGGTGCAGGCAGCGACGGTTTTTATCAATTAGAAATTAAATCACAAGACTCTATTTCGGGCTACCGCAGCATACCTGCTACCTCCGTTTTGTATCAATTATCGGGAAAAGCCGATGTGTATTTTCCTTTCTTCAACATCACTACTTTAAAATTAGGACTGCAAGGCGCGTGGCTTCAAAATCCTTATTTATTCAACAATGATTTAGCGCGAATTGGTGGAATAAAATCTTTGCGTGGCTTTACCGACGCTTCGCTCTACACCTCTAAATACCTCATCTCTTCTGCCGAATATCGCTTTCTTTTAGAACGAAATAGCTTTATCGCACTTTTTATTGATTATGCTTACACCGAGAAAATAACAGTAACGCAAAGGGTAATTGATCATCCTTTAGGTTTTGGCGCAGGTTTGAGTTTTGAAACAAAAGCTGGTATCTTTAGCCTTAATTACGCGGTGGGTAAACAGTTGAACAACCCGATAGATTTTAGTTCGGCTAAGATTCATTTCGGATTTTTGAATCAGTTTTAATGGAAAGCAAAAAGTTAAAAGGCAAAAGCCAAAACATAACAAGATTCCTCTTTTTGGCTTTTGCCTTTTTACTTTTTACTTCGTTATCTCCAAACATCGATGAACTGCAGAAATATTGCAAAGAAACTTATGGCACATCAAAGCTCACCGATTTCATCTACGTATCTATAAGTGAGCAGAAATTGTACTTATTTAAAAACAATTCTTTTGTTAAAGTGTATCCTGTTTCTACTTCTAAATATGGAATTGGAACGGGAGAGAATTCAATGAAAACGCCACTCGGACTCCATTACATTCGAGATAAAAATGGTGCAGGAACACCTATTGGCGGAATTTTGGTAAACGGCCGCTACACTGGTGCGCAAGCTTACATTGAAAAAGAGGCCAAAGACACAGGGAAAGACGAAGTTACCACCCGCATCTTATGGTTGATGGGTTGCGAACATGGCAGCAATCGTGGTAAAGGAAATGATTCATACTGCAGAAAAATATACATTCATGGCACACCCGAAGAAGGCTTAATAGGCAGGCCCGCCAGTCATGGCTGCGTGAGAATGAAAAATACAGATGTGATTGATTTGTATGGAAAAACTACCTTAGGAATGTACGTGCTTATCAAATAAAAAATCCTGAAGTATTGCTACTTCAGGATTTCTTATAAAAACTCTATCTATTTATTCTACCACAAATTTACCTTGCGTAGAAACTCCGTTGCCTTGAATGCTATAGAAATACACTCCGCTGTTGATTCCCAAAGATTTTGTGCTTAACAATACTTTAGAAGATGTTAAAGCTGTTTTCAATACTTGATTTCCCAAAATATCGTACACCATAAACACTGAACCATTGGCTCCTTCAACAGTAAATTGATCTTGAGTTGGATTTGGATAAGCACTCACCTTTGAAGATGAAATTGAAGAAACACCTACACCAGAGCTTTTACTCAAACTAAATGTTCCTGTGCTATTGTAAACAGTAAATGCAGATGTTCCAGATAAAGCTGAACCATCGTAATTGGTTGAATAAAATGAGATTTCTGTGAAAGGAGCTGCTTCACCACATTTTATCATACCATATACTTTACCTCTGCAAAAATAAAGATGACCAGAAATTATTCCTGTTAAATCGGTAGATGAAACAATATGTCCGTTATTATCAACATCAAAAGAAATATTGCGCGTTGCACTTCCTCCTACGTTTTGAGTAACTGTACCTGAATAAGTACCCGCCATTACAGCTACATCTTTCACTTTGTAAAACGATGCTGGCAAAATTCCCGAAACAGTAACACTGGCTGTTGAATCATTAATAAAATTTCCTGCAAACGGCGCTGGCGTGCCACTTCCCAACTTAATGCTTCCCGAAACCGCACCATTACTTAAAATAGTATATGTTCCCTGTCCGCCAGTAGAACCCACTATCCCCGCCTCTGTAATGTTTCCATTTCCATCAAAAATATTGTAATCGTTCAAAACAGAACTTTCACCAATCCATGGTCCGCTCCACGAAGCATTGCTGTATTGAGCCGAAAGTGCTCCACTAACTAAGGTAAAAGCTGCAGATAATAAGAGTATGTTTTTTTTCATAGATATTGTTTTATGTTTTTTGGTTTCGATAAAAATAGGTAATTGACTTCTTTCGCCCAAAATCATTTTTCTTGCCTTTTTCCCTTACGCTGTTATCTTTTGATTTATATTTGGCACGCTTTAAAACTTATGCAAGACAAACATACAAACATGAATAAGGTATCGGCCGCAGGATTGCTGATTACTTTAGGAATTATCTTCGGTGATATTGGTACATCTCCTCTATATGTATTGAGTGCCTTAATTGATAAAGAAACCATTACTGAGCAGCTGGTGCTGGGTGGTATTTCATGTATTTTTTGGACGCTTACTTTACAAACCACAGTAAAATATGTGTTTCTTACATTGAAAGCCGACAATAAAGGTGAAGGTGGAATTTTCGCCTTGTTCACTTTATTGAAAAGACTAAATAAAAAATGGTTGATTTACATTGCCATTATTGGTGGTAGCACGCTTTTAGCCGATGGCTTCATTACCCCCCCTATTTCTGTAACATCTGCAATGGAAGGAATCAAGGTTTATTTGAATGACAGCACCTTTAATGTTATACCTTATGTAATCGCCATTTTGGCTGTCATCTTTATTGCTCAGCAATTTGGTACTAGTTTGATAGGTAAGTTTTTCGGTCCGGTAATGTTCATTTGGTTTTCTATGTTGGGCATTTTAGGATTGTCGTTTATCCTCGACAACCCTGGTGTTCTTAAAGCCTTAAATCCTGTATATGCATATGATTTATTGGTTTTGCATCCAGGCGGATTTTGGTTATTGGGCGCTGTTTTTCTTTGTACAACAGGTGCCGAAGCGCTTTATTCTGATTTAGGTCACTGTGGTCGCGAGAATATTCGCGTGAGCTGGTTCTTCGTTAAAGCTACTTTGATTTTAAATTATATGGGACAAGGTGCCTGGTTGTTGAGTCAGCAAGGACAAACATTAGGCGACAGAAATCCTTTCTATTCATTAATGTCGGAATGGTTTCTTCCTTTCGGTATTGTTATCGCAACTGCTGCAACCATCGTTGCTAGTCAGGCTTTAATTAGTGGTTCTTTTACCCTTATCAATGAGGCGATGCGATTGAATTTATGGCCTAAAGTGAAAATTAAATATCCTACAGAGGAACGCGGACAATTGTACATTCCTTCGGTAAACTGGATTTTGTGTTTTGGCTGTATTGGTATTGTTTTGTTTTTTGAAAATGCAAAAGCCATGGAGGCCGCCTACGGCTTATCTATTGTGGTGACCATGATAATGACCACTATTCTCTTGTCGAATTTCTTGGTACTGCGCCGCTACCCTAACTGGTTAATTTATTTCATCCTTATCGTCTTCTTAGCTATTGAATTCTCTTTCTTGGTAGCCAACTTATTGAAATTTATGCATGGTGGTTATGTTACTTTAATTATGGCAGCATTGCTAAGTAGTATCATGTTTATTTGGATGATTTCACGCAGAATTCAAAACCGATATGTGGAGTTCACCAAAATGGATAAATACTTGCCGATTTTAATGCAATTGAGCAACGACAAAACCATTGAGAAATACGCTACACATTTGGTGTACATGACGGGTGCTGCTCAACCCAACGAGATTGAAGATAAGGTGATTTATTCTATATTAAAGAAACACCCTAAACGCGCAGATATTTATTGGTTTGTACATATCGACTTGGCCGATGAGCCTTATTGCCGAGAGTTTAAAGTAACGCAAATCATTCCGCACAAAATCATTCGCATCGATTTCCGTTTGGGTTTCCGCGAAATGCCTAGAATCAACACCATGTTCCGTCAGGTAGTTACCATGTTGGCCGAAAACAAAGAGGTTGATTTAACGAGTCGTTACGAGTCGTTACACAAAGAAAACATTGCCGGTGATTTCCGTTTTATCGTGATGAAAAAATTCTTGTCGTACGAAAACGATCTTCCTTTCTTCGAGAAAATTGTAATGGAATCTTACTTCACCATTAAGAAATTAAGCTTAAGTGAAGAGAAAGCTTTTGGTTTAGATACCAGCAACGTATCGATTGAAAAAGTGCCTTTGATTATCAAACAGGTTAAAGATTGTGATTTGAAAAGATTGGATTAATGAAAAAAATCCTTTTGATTTCAGATACGCACAGCTATCTCGACCCTCGAATTGATAAGCATATCGACGCTTGCGATGAGGTTTGGCACGCAGGTGATATTGGCGATATTTCACTTACCGATAAGATTAAATCAAAGAAAAAGCTCATTGCTGTTTACGGTAATATCGACGACAATGTAGTGCGAAGCGAATTTGAAAAAGATGCCATTTTCTTTTGTGAAAAAGTAAAAGTTTTTATCACTCATATTGGCGGATATCCTCCCAACTACACTCCTGCCCTGTTTCAAAAATTAAGCGAAATTAAACCTCAATTGTTCATTTGCGGTCACTCACATATTTTGAAAGTGATGTACGACAAAAGCATTTCGTGTTTACACATGAATCCGGGCGCGCTAGGCACCCACGGCTTTCACAAAGTGCAAACCGCATTAAAATTTGAAATTGAAGAAGACAAAATTCAAAACCTTCAAATTATTGAATTAACCAAAAGCATCTTATCTTAGTTTTATGAAGATATACGGACTCATAGGCTTTCCCCTCTCGCACTCATTCTCTGCGGGTTATTTCAAAAAGAAATTTGAAAAGGAAAATATTGTTGATTCAGAATACAGAAATTTTGAAATTCCTTCCATCGATAAACTACCTGAAATTATTAAGGCGAATCCAAATTTAATCGGACTCAATGTTACCATTCCCTACAAAGAACAAGTGCTTCCGTATTTAGATGAGCTAGATGAAGCTGCCAAAGAAATTGGAGCTGTAAACACCATTAAAATTATTAGAACTGGCGATACTTACAAGTTAAAAGGATACAATACCGACATCTACGGTTTTAAAGAAACGCTTAAACCCTTGCTGAAAAACAATCACCTAAAAGCGTTGATTTTAGGCACAGGTGGTGCGGCGAAAGCAGTGGAATACGTGCTAAAAAACATCGGTTTAGATGTGGTGTATATTTCTAGAAATCCTGAAAAGGCCAACGAAAAATCGTACACCGACTTGAATGAAATTGCCATTAAAAATTTTCCTGTAATTATTAATTCTAGTCCTATTGGCATGTACCCAAACATCGATGCTTGTCCCGACATACCTTACCAATTCATCGACTCCAACAATTTACTCTACGATTTAATTTACAATCCGGCAGAGACTTTATTCCTTAAAAAAGGAAAAGAAAGAGGCGCTTTAATTCAAAATGGATTGCCTATGTTAGAGTTACAGGCGGAGAAAGCTTATGAAATTTGGACGAGAGAACAGTAATTTTCAAATCTCACTATGCAACGAATCATTATTACTGGCGCGCCATGCACAGGTAAAACAACAATTTTGCAAAACCTGGCAAAAATGGGCTATTCTACTTTTGATGAAGTTGCACGCGAAGTAATCAAACAAGAATTACAAAAGGGAAGCGACGTGTTGCCATGGTTAAACCTTAATGCTTTTAGCAGAGCCGTTCTACCCGTTCAAATTCAAAATCATGAGAAAGCAATCAAAGGATTGAACTTCTACGATCGCGGAATTCCCGATATAGCAGCCTATCAACAGAAAAGCAATCAAGCTATTTTTGAAGAATTACAAAATGCAATAAACAAACATCGATACCACGACAAGGTATTTATCACTCCTCCCTGGAAAGAAATTTATATGAACGATAGTGAACGAAAAGAAAGCTTTGAGGAGGCGATGGAAATTCACGATTTTTTAGTGAAAGTTTACACTAACAATAGTTATGAATTGATTGAAATTCCAAAAGTGAATCTCGAAGAAAGACTAAAATTTATAATTGAAAGTGTTAAGTAATTGTTTAATTACTCGACTATATTTACATTGCAGTACCTCAAAAGGAAATTTAGTCCTCCCTTCAATTAAGAACAGTAAACGCTATTGTATTTAATGGTTTATACGATAGTACTAATGTAGATTATTCTTTAATCAGAACTTTCGTATTCAACAGTGTTTCATCACTTTGAATAAGCGAAACAAAATACAATCCATTAGAAAGTTCTGTTCTATCTATCACTATTGAATTGCCTTGAATATTTTCTTTTCTAACAACTATTTGTCCCAAAGAATTTAGAATAAGTAATTGCGCACCATTGAAAATCTTGTCGCTTTTAATGACAGCCTGACTCGAAAAAGGATTTGGATAAATACTTATTTCCTCATCTTTAATGGTAGTTACCGAAGTAAAATCAACGTTCTCATATCTTGCTATAGCGACAGAATTTTTATTTCCGTCATGACTACCACCAGCCAATAATATTTTACCATCATTTTGTAAGGTAATCGATGTTGCATTATCATCATTGCTGTTAAAATCGGTAGTCACAATGCCATCTGTTCCAAAAGTAGAATCAACAGCCCCGCTGGTTTTATAGCGCACGATAGAATAATTCAACTTAATACCATCGTTTCTATAGCCACCAACCAATATTTTTTCATCACCTTGCAAAACAACATCTGCTGCGGTTCCATAATCTGTAGAAGTCCCAAAATCGGTATACACAGCACCATTCACCCCAAAGGTATTGTCTAAATCGCCATCGCTCTCGTATTGAACTACTACATAATCAATAAAAGTATTGCTGCTGTAACCGGCTACTACAATTTTACCATCGCTTTTTAAGGCTACACCGGTGCCGTATTCATTGAATGCTCCCGTGATAGGTGTGGTAACTTTACCATCGGTACTAAAGGTATTGTCTAAAGAACCATCGGTGTTGTATCGAACAACAGCAAAATCGTGATTGGTACCTTGAAAACTATGTCCGGCAGCCACAATTTTTCCATCATTTTGTATCACCACTTCATACACCACATCAGAGCCAGAGCCCAAGTTGGTGGTAACAATACCATCAGTATCAAAAGAATTGTCAAGTGTTCCGTTTGCATTGTATCGCGTTAACGCAAAATCGTAATTACTACTGATTGCTGTAAAACCTGCAGCAACTATCTTTCCATCATCTTGTATAGCGATAGAAAAGATATTGTCGCCCACAGCACCAACAGAAGTGGTAACAATACCGTTGCTACCAAAAGTACTATCGAGCGTGCCATTGTATTTGTAACGCGCCAAAGAAAAACTTTCTTTAGAACCCACATAACTAAAGCCAGCCACCACAATTTTTCCATCGCTTTGCAAAGCTACCGATTTAGCGTAATCACTACCGTTAGCAATATCGGTAGAGACGATGCCATTGTTACCAAAAGTATTGTCGAGACTGCCGTTGTCGTTGTATCGAGTAATAAGAAAATCGTAATCGTTGCCATTATAGGTATGTCCCACCGCAATTATTTTTCTGCTGTTATAATTGCTAATATTAGGATCAACTTCTTGCACTACAATATCAGCTGCAGCGTCATCAAAAGTTCCTACAGAGGTAAGCACTTTTCCAGTTGAATTGAAAGTTAAATCCAAAGCACCATCTTGGGCATTAGCGCTAAATGAAATTGACAGCGAGAAGAAGGTTAGCGTAAAAATATTTTTCATCATAATTGAGTTTTCAAAATCATGCTGAAAGTAAAAATGTTTTGGGAAAGAAAAAAAGGGATATTGATTAATAGGTGGACTTTACTTGCAGGACAATAGTTCCTTCGGAGTACCTCAGGAGGACAGTTAGTGGCCCATATCCTGAAGTGCTTTATCTAGAAATCGTTCAAACTCTTTAGCGCTAATATCCACTAGTAATTTCATATCTGAGTTTGAATAATATTTATTGAAAACTTGCCTTGTTTTGTTGAGTAAAGAACAAACCAAACATTTTTCAGGCCTTTTAATAAAGCAGGTTGATTACCTTCGTCTTTTGAAGCTCTTTCTAACTCTTCAATGGTTTTATCTTCCAGATATTTTATTTCCTTTTTTTCTGATTTAAGTTTTTCTGTCCATGCAATAAGAGATTTTTTTTATGTTTCCCCCTTGCACTTGTGTACAGTATGTTCCACCGCGAAAGTCCGCGATAAAAGTATATGTAGATGGTTTATATTTATTCATTTGTCATTCATCAATGAACTTTCTTACATAACGAAATTCATATGTGGTTATTACCCCTAATGTTAGCACATACACATTACGTCTATTACTCAATCATCTAATTAACTTTATTGTTTTTGAAATACAATCTACGTCATCTAAAAACCCTACTCCTCAAACTCAATCGTCCCCTGTGCATCTTCTTCACCACCTTCTTCTTCCTCTTCTTCAAAAGCTTCTGCAGGTGGTTCCAATGATTCTAGTTTATTGATGTTTTTGATTTTGTTTGGAGATAAGCGATTGCCTATTGCTTTCAAACCTTTTACCGTGATGAACTCATCGAGAATCACTTGCTCGGCTAGTTTTTCTTTACCACCTTCTTTCGAGAAAATAATTTCGATTACTGGTCGCCAATCGGTGCTTACATATTCCATGTACGAACCTTCTTCTTCGCCAATGAACAATACTTTTCTTTCGGTTGGTTCTATCAAGAAACGCTTAACGTTAAATGCTTTTTTAGTTGGATCGAAGTAGATACAAGAAACTGGTTTTTTAGGAAGCCATTTCTCAATTAAAATCATGTCTTCTTCGAAGTGTGTATCGAGTTTACAAGGGTGCAGCATGTAGTGTCCCGATTGCATAATCACCAATATCTTATCATCACCACGGAACTCGCCAAGGAATTGTCCGCGCTCCTCTGTATTCAATCTTCGCGTTACATCATCGTACCATATTTTAAGTGCCGACAAAGTAGAAACTCCTTGCTCTTTCAACTGCACTTTTTTCACCGGATATTTCGATAAAATATTACCCAATGAATTTCTTCCTTTGATGGTTAACAATTTGAAATCATAATCGAAATTAAATTTCTTGATACCCGGAATCGGTTTCAACTGAATGTTCACCACCTCTGCTTCTCCATTTGGATTGGCTGAGAAATACAACACTTTAGAACCTGAAGTTCCTTTGGTGATTTGATAATCTTTATCGCGCGTTACACCTGTTACTGCAAAGCGTTTTACCATAGCGTGACCTTTGGCGCCATCTTGGTAAATAACATTGTAAATGGTGCGCTCATCGGCTTTTTTCCAAACGTTGCAATAAATAATTCCTTTACCAACGAAAACTTTATTGGCCACTTTCACAACCTTTAAAGTACCGTCTTCTAAGAATACAATGATGTCGTCAATCTCTGAACAATCGGCAACATAATTGTCTTCTTTTTTGATACCCCAACCAATAAATCCTTCTTCGGCATCAACGTATAATTTTCTGTTGGCGATGATCACATCGGTCGCCTGAATATTTTCAAAAGTTCTAATTTCTGTTTTGCGCTCTCTGCCCTCTCCGTATTTCTTTTTTAGGTTTTTGAAATACTCAACAGCGTAATCAATTAAGTTTTCTAAATGATGTTGCACCTCTTTCAACTGCTCTTCTAACAAGAGAATATCGTTGTTGGCTTTGTCGCTATCAAACTTAGAAATTCGCTTGATTTTTATTTCTGTTAAGCGCGCAACATCTTCGTCGGTAACCGGACGAATCAACTTTTTTAAATGTGGTTTTAAACCCTTGTGAATGGTTTTAATTACATCTTCCCAAGTTTCGCATTCCTCAATATTTCGATAGATTCTTTTCTCAATAAATATTCTTTCAAGAGAAGCAAAATGCCATAATTTTTCTAATTCCTCCTTGCGAATTTCAAGCTCACGTTTGAGCAACTCTAACGTAAATTCTGTAGAGCGTTTCAACATTTCGGCAACACCTAAAAACTTAGGCTTGTCTTCGTGAATTACGCAAGCATTGGGAGAAATAGACACTTCACAATCGGTGAATGCATACAAGGCATCCATCGTTGTATCGGGAGAAATACCAGCAGGCAAGTGAATCATAATTTCCACTTTATCGCTGGTGTTGTCTTCTATATTTCTGATTTTAATTTTTCCTTTTTCTACCGCCTTAACAATCGACTCCATCAATGAAGTCGTAGTAGTTGAAAATGGAATTTCGGTGATCGACAAAGTCTTTTTGTCGAGTTTATTGATTTTAGCTCTAACGCGAATTCTACCTCCGCGCAAACCATCGTTGTAATTTGAAACATCTACCAATCCGCCTGTTGGAAAATCGGGAAACAACTGAATATTTCTTCCACGCAAACGAGCGATAGAAGCATCAATCAATTCAATAAAATTGTGCGGTAAAATTTTACAAGCCAAACCAACAGCGATACCTTCTACCCCTTGCGCCAAGAGCAAAGGAAACTTCATTGGAATGGTGATAGGCTCTTTATTTCTACCATCGTAAGAATCCATCCACGAAGTGGTTTTAGGATTGAAAGCCACCTCTAAAGCAAACTTGGTTAAACGTGCTTCAATGTAACGAGAAGCAGCCGCTCTATCTCCGGTAAGAATATTTCCCCAGTTACCTTGGCAATCGATGAGTAAATCTTTTTGTCCCACGTTAACGAGTGCATCGGCAATCGACACATCGCCATGCGGATGGTACTTCATGGTATTACCCACAATGTTCGCCACCTTATTGTAACGACCATCTTCCAACTCCCACATAGAATATAAGGCACGACGCTGAACTGGTTTTAATCCATCATCAACGTGCGGCACGGCACGCTCTAAAATAACATACGAAGCATAATCTAAAAACCAGTTTTCGTACATACCGCGAACAGCAACGATGTTCTCTAAATGAGCATCGCTATTGTCTTGGTTCAACTCCTGGTAATCGTCTTCGTTATTTGTTTTATCTGCCATTTCTTAAGCTATACTTTTTCAACAAAATCATCTTTTTCAACGCGCAAGTTATCCATGATGAAAACCTGACGGTCGGGTGTATTTTTACCCATATAGAATTCCAACAAATCATTCAAGCGCGAATCTTTACCCAACACCACAGGTTCCAATCGAATATTTTCGTTGATGAAGTTTTTAAACTCATCAGGAGAAATTTCACCCAATCCTTTGAATCGTGTAATCTCTGGTTTTTTCAACTCAGCAATAGCTTTTTGTCTTTCTTCATCAGAGTAGCAATATCTCGTTTCTTGTCGGTTACGCACCCTAAATAAAGGTGTTTGTAAAATATAAAGGTGTCCGTTAGAAACCAGCTCAGGAAAAAACTGCAAGAAGAAAGTCACTAAAAGCAAACGAATGTGCATACCATCCACGTCGGCATCGGTAGCAATAACCACTTGATTGTATCTTAAACCATCTAAACTTTCTTCGATGTTCAATGCAGCTTGCAACAAGTTGAACTCCTCATTCTCGTACACCACTTTTTTGGTGAGTCCGTAAACATTTAAAGGTTTACCACGCAAAGAGAAAACCGCTTGCGTTTGCACATCACGCGATTTGGTGATAGAACCAGATGCAGAGTCTCCCTCGGTAATAAACAAAGTAGTTGCATTGGCACGTTCATCGGCACCTTCTTGGTTGTAATGTATTTTACAATCTCTTAATTTCTTGTTGTGTAATGATGCTTTTTTAGCATTATCTCTGGCGATTTTACGAATACCAGATAATTCTTTTCTCTCTCTTTCAGATCGTAAAATCTGACGCAATATCTCCTCAGAAACCGTTGGATTCTTGTGTAAGAAATTGTCTAATTCTCTTTTTAAGAAATCGCCAATGAAAGCCTTCATCGACATACCACCTGGCTCAATTTCTTGAGAACCTAACTTGGTTTTGGTTTGCGATTCGAATACTGGCTCAATCACTTTCACACTCACTGCCGCCACTAATGATTGTCGGATATCCACCGCCTCAAACTCTTTTCCGTAAAACTCACGAATGGTTTTTACATACATCTCACGAAAAGCACCTTGATGCGTTCCGCCCTGAGTGGTATGCTGTCCGTTAACAAAAGAGTAATATTCTTCACCGTATTTTTTTGCATGTGTAAATGCCACTTCAATATCATCTCCTTTTAAATGAACGATAGGATAAAAAGGATCGGCAGAAAGATTCATCGTCAACAAATCTTTCAATCCGTTTTCTGAATAAAACTTTTCGCCGTTGAAGTAGATGGTCAATCCCGGATTCAAATACACATAATTCCACATCATGCGTTGCACATGCTGAACACGGTATTGATAATTATGAAAAATCTTCTCATCGGGAATAAACGACATCATCGTTCCCTTTCTTTGAGTAGACGCTTCTAACTTATAATCTTTGGTAATATTTCCTTGAGAAAATTCCGCCTTCTTTATTTTATCCTCTCTAAAAGAAGAAACTTCAAAATAAGTGGATAAAGCATTTACTGCCTTGGTACCTACCCCATTTAAACCTACCGATTTTTTAAATGCGCGAGAATCGTATTTACCACCAGTATTGATAATCGATACACAATCAATCACTTTACCTAGAGGAATACCCCTACCGTAATCGCGAACCGTTACCTTTTTGTCTTTAATTTTAACCTCAATCACTTTTCCATTCCCCATCACAAACTCATCAATAGAGTTGTCGATCACCTCTTTTAATAAAATATAGATACCGTCATCGGCCGCTGAACCATCGCCCAGTTTACCGATGTACATACCTGGTCGCATTCGCATATGCTCCTTCCAATCGAGGGAGCGTATGTTGTCTTCGTTATATTCTACTTCTTCTGACATGTTGAGTGGGTTAAAAATACATTTAAGAAAGGTGGCTATATATAATAGAGTATACTTTTTATTAACACGTGGTAGTGAAACAACATTTTAAAAAGGGCTTCGTTTGAAAATTATGAAACGAATAATTCTACTTTTTCTACTCTCCCTTTTCATTCTTGAAGGAAGCGGCTGCACCTCTAAAAAATATTGCCGAGGAGGCCGACAATATTACAAAAAAATGAAAAGAGACAGCCCTTCAATGGTGTTCTAGGAGGAGAAAGTCCTTACTTTTTTTCTCTTTCCATTTTCCGACAATCACTCATCATTACTTTTCTTAGCAATCTACAAAACCCTTATCAAATTAAGACTTTAAGAAAATGTAAAGTCGGTAAAAAAGAAATGTAAAGGTTTTTTCTTGGGGTTAGATGTAAATTCACTCAAACCAAAACCACGAAAAATGAACATACATAATTTACTACTTGCAGGATCTTTGATAAGCTTGCCTTTTTTCGGACAAGCACAAGTGCACGATTACGCAGAAGCACAACATCTATCTACTTATTTCTTAGGCGCACAGCGCTGTGGCGACACCAAATCTTGGATTCATGGAGCATGTCATTTAACAGATGGGCAGTCTGTTAGCAAAGATCTTACAGGAGGGTGGCACGACTGCGGAGATTACATTAAATTTCACCATACCGGACCATACGCCGCATTAATGTTTTTGTATGGATATGAGAGTTTTCCTGAAGCATATGCCGACAATTATTCTCCCGACTTCTCATCAGGGAGCCCGAATGGAATTCCAGATATTTTAGACGAAGTAAAAATAGAAACCGATTACTTGATAAAATGCGTTCAAAACGGCACTGCTTATTGGCAAGTTGGTGGAACAAACGACCACAATAGTTTTGCTGAACCTGTGAGCAACTCGGAAGAAAAATTGTACAACAATTCGAAAATACGACCGGTTTTATCAACCACTAAAGGTCACTCAAACGCTTTAGGAAATGCAGCATCAGCACTCGCTCTTATGGCTATAATATATAAGGATTTCGACCCTGCATACGCCACAACTTGTGAACAAAAGGCAATTGAGTACTACAATATCGCAAAAACGAATGCTGCGAGCACAGCAGATCCAGATGATTTTTATGGCTGGTTGGCTACTGCACAATACCATGATGAAATGGGCTTAGCAGCAGCCCTATTGAAACGTCTTACCGGAACAGCATCATACCAAACTCAAGCCGTTACTTACGCCAATGGCTACACTGGAAAATGGGATAATTTTGATTACGGAAATGTTGGTCCGCTTATGTATCTTGAGTTGTACAAACTAACCACTACTGTTACTTATTTAAACCATTTAAAAGACATTGTTACTGGCTACAACACTGCTTCTTGTGGATACATTCATTTAACGAACTGGGGTAGTTTACGAGAAGCGGGCTGCGCTGCTTTTCTTGCTGCATTATACCACAAACAAAGCGCTAACGGCAGTGCCTACACCTTCGCTAAAAAGAACGTAGATTATATTTTAGGAAGTCACACAGCAAATGGAAATATACCTGCCAACTTCTCATTTTTAATAGGATACGACAAAATGGGTGGAGGCTATCCTCAACATCCACATCATGCCCCTGCATTTGGCTATCCATCGAGCAACGCTTGGACTAAATACACCTCAGAATCAAACAACACTGGGTCGGTTACTTTCAATGCAAAAAACCAAGTCACCAATCAACCAACAAAACTATTGGGTGGATTGGCTGGCGGACCAGAAGCTTCATGTAAAAACTTTTATGATTTAATTGACAACTATGTATCTAGTGAATATTGCACATATTATGGAGCAGGGTTCACTGGTGCAGTTGCCTACATCAATAAAATTGAAAACAATTTAACTACCAGCATTGAAGAACAACAACATTCTTCAGAAATAAACATCTACCCAAACCCTAGTAATAATGGCTTTGTTACCGTAGATATTTTAGCGAATAAGCAAATTGTAATTAGCAATCAAATCGGACAAACTATTATTTCTCAGCAAGTAAATAGAACGGCGACCATTGATATTTCTAAATTATCTCCAGGAATTTATTTTGTAAGTAGCACCGACAAAGCAATAAATGCGAAGTTGGTGATTGAATAAAAACTTCCCTTTCCCTTAGTAGTTTGATCCCCATCCCTTACCCCAAGTGGATGGGGATTCTTGCTTATAATTGGTTTACTTGGAACCAATCTTATATTTTTTCGTTAAAGAACTTATGTTTTATTTATTATTGTGGGAAGAGGGAAAAACATACTTTTAGTATTTTCTATTGTTTTATTTTCAATTGCTGCAAAAGCGCAAACTTACGCTACAGGAAATTACATCGGAAATGGCACATCAAAATCCATTGCTGGCTTAGGGTTTTCTCCAGAATGCGTAATGATAAAATCGAACAATGCCTATTCTGCAGTAATAAGAACAAGCGACATGGACGCTGGCGAAACGAAGGACATGGGCTCCAAAGCTACAGCATGTGCCACTGGCCAAATCACTTCACTTGATGCTGATGGTTTTACCGTTGGTTCTGGAACAAGCACAAACTCAAACGGTGTTGTATACCAATATATAGCTTGGAACGAAAGCACTAACATTCACATAGGTTATTAGGAGACGGATCAACAGGAACCGCTACAGGATGCTTTGCAATGGGGAGACGAAGCAAATGCAGTAGGAGATGTTAGATGGATTTCTGCTGTTCAAAATGGAGCTACCAATGGAGTCTTTGTGAGAAATGGTAGTAATGGAGGAGCTAATTTTAGTTGATGGAATGGTTCTGGATGGAGCTTGTCGGGCGGCTCTGGCGCCATTTCAAATGGGGTAAAGTATTATTTTATTGCATTCAACGAAAGCGGTACAACAATAAAAGATGACTCATATGGAAACGGCACATGGGATAATAGCGTTGATAGAAGCTGGACCTCCATAGGATTTCAACCCGATTTCTTGTTAATTTATGCTTATAGTGGGTCACAAACTCCCGTTTTCAGAATTGGATCTGTCGCCGCTGCAACTGATAAAAGCTTTAAGTTTACAGCTACAGCAGGCTTAACAGGTAGAATAAAATCTCTTGACGCAAATAGCTTTACTTCTGTTGCAGGCCAAGCGGAAGTATATGCAAGTTGGCAAACCAATCCGTACTACTTAGCCACTAGCGGAGGAACAGCGCTACCAGTTCAACTCACTTCCTTTGAAGCACAAAAAGATGGCAACAATGTGCAACTTCATTGGCAAACTGGATCGGAAATTAATAGCGACCACTTTGAAATTATGCATTCTACCGATGGAATCAACTTCGAACCCATTGGAACTGTTCCTTCTGCCGGATCAAGCAATACTTGGCTAGATTAAGAATTCTTTCACGAGAACCTAGGAAGAGGAATTCACTACTATCAGTTGGTGCAGTATGATCAAGATGGAAGCTCTGAAAAATTCAAAGTCTTAACCGTAAATTTCAATGATGCCTTCAACATTATCACACAGCTATATCCAAATCCAGCATCAAACAATTTGAACATTTACTACAACTCGGAAAGAGGTGGAACCTATCAGTTAAACATCTCCGATGCTAACGGCACCAGTGTATATCACGCTCAAATACCATCTATGATTGGAGATAATAAATTTTTACTTCCGCTAAGTTCTTATGCCAATGGCACTTACTTCATTACTTTAAGCGACCCTGCAAACAATAAATCTACCGTTCAGTTTGTAAAGCAGGATTAATGTTCAAACCTTGTTGATTAAAATATGAAAGGAGGCAAATGGCCTCCTTTTTTTTATCCTACATTTGTCCCTAAATCTTATACATTAAACTTTAAACCTTATACCAAAATGAAATTCTTCATCGATACTGCCAACCTTGCCCAAATTAAAGAAGCTGCCGATTTAGGCGTTTTAGATGGTGTTACTACTAATCCATCATTAATGGCAAAAGAAGGTATCAAAGGTGATGCTGCTGTTTTAGAGCACTACAAAAAAATATGCGATTTAGTTGATGGCGATATCAGCGCAGAAGTGATTTCTACCGATTACGAAGGAATGATTAAAGAAGGAAAACAATTGGCTGCTCTGCACAAAAACATTGTGGTTAAAGTTCCTATGATTAAAGACGGAATTAAGGCTATCAAGTATTTTTCTGATAACGGAATTAGAACAAATTGCACTTTAATTTTCTCATCTGGTCAAGCTTTGTTAGCTGCTAAAGCTGGTGCTACTTACGTTTCTCCTTTCATTGGAAGATTAGATGATATCTCTCAAGATGGTTTAGCTTTAATCGAAGAAATTAGATTGATTTTCGACAATTACAACTACCCTACTGAAATTTTAGCGGCATCGGTACGTCACACTCAACACTTGTTGCAGTGCGCTCAAATAGGTGCTGATGTTGTTACATGTCCGTTAAACGTAATCACTGCATTATTGAAACACCCATTAACCGATTCGGGCCTACAACAATTTTTAGCTGATCACGCGAAAGTTAACGCATAATGTTATTGAACATACACCCTGAGAATCCTCAGCAAAAACATATTCAAACAGTGGTAGATTGCCTCCGTAAAGGAGGCATTATCATTTATCCCACAGATACTGTGTATGCTTTTGGCTGCGATATTCAAAACAAAAATGCTGTAGAAAAAATTTGTCAGCTTAGAGGAATAAAGCCCGAAAAAGCCAACTTCTCTTTTGTGTGCCACGACTTGAGTCAATTAAGTAAATATGCTAAACACGTCGACAACTCGGTTTTTAGAATGATGAAAAAATCATTGCCTGGCCCCTACACATATATTCTTGAGTCAAGCGGTGATGTTCCCAAAATTTTCAAAGCAAATAAAAAAACCATCGGTATTCGTGTGCCCAATAACAACATTTGCTTAGCCATTACAGAATTATTACGAAACCCTATCATGAGTGCCTCCCTAAAAGTGGAAGACGATATTACAGAATACATTACCGACCCCGAACTTATCTTCGAGCGCTACGGCAAAAAGGTAGATATTGTGATTAATGGTGGTTTCGGACAAAACGAACCATCAACCGTTTTCGATTGCTCTGATGGCTCACCCAACTTAATTAGAGAAGGCATTGGACCAATAGATGGATTGATTTAAACAAAAAGGCCCAGTCGACTGACTGGGCCTTTTTTTCTATTTACAGAATATTATAAACCTAAAGTTTGTTTGTATCTAGTACCGTTAATTTTTACAACCGCTAAATCATCACAAGCTCCATTACCGCCAGAAAAATCAACTTCTAAAGTTGGATAACCAGAAGATGTAATAGTAACTACTCCTTTTTGTGGGTGCTTGCAATCATCAATAAAAAGTAAAGCTTTATCAGAATCAACAACAGCTGAATAAGCAACCCCTAAATGATTTACTCCCGACTGCGCACCATAAATATTGGTAATGATTCTGTTGTTTCCTGGTGCAATGGCGATGGTTCTATCTGTTTCAAAAGTTGATATTTTGCTTAAGTCAGGTGAAGTAATTTTCCCATTGTAAAAAGTGCTATGCAATGTCAACTGCAAGTTCGCATAACCTTTATTTTCTAATGTCGCTATTCCTTCTACCTTATGTCCATCAACATAAAAATCTTCAAACTCAACAGTCATCGTGCAACCAACTGTCGACATTTTTAAATTTTTAGTTAAGATGATTTTTCCTTTTTTAGTTCTTCCTCCCCATGTGCATCCGCCTGCCTGACCGTAATCAATGATCATAGAATCTAAATAAATATACTGTTTTGAATTATATGTGATAGTATCAAAACTAGTTGTCACTATAGCACAAGGATCGGCAGGAAGAGTAGAACCTCCTGTTTTGAATGATTGTTCCTCAACATTGCTCACCTCTGTATGCACTACAGTGTAAACATGCGTTTGCATTTCATCGGCTTGTGAATTATCTGCTGAACTTTCAGTTTGAGTGGCTTCTGGTAAATCTTCATCGGCTACAGATGCTTCTCTTTTTTTACAAGAAGTAGTAGCCATAACACCTAAGGACATCGCTACTAAAATTGAGTTTTTGAATAATTTGTTCATAAGGTAAATTTATAAGTTCATCACTGTATTCCTATCTTTACTAGTAAGACGACCAATTATCAAATTGGTTGGCTCTGTTCCAAAAAAAACTTATACAAACTTATCTTTTTTGAGGTTAAAAGCAAAATTCGTTTTTACTACCTCATCAAAGTTACCGCCCCCATTTGTTTACCTTCTTTACCAGTATA